>JAZDGV010000089.1:0-4306 GCA_043806535.1 Candidatus Aenigmatarchaeota archaeon | reverse complement strand
AGTCTAAACTTTGATTTTTTCAATCTTTATGACGTCAAGCTCCTTGACCTTTGCTCTGTTGTTCAACAAGCCGGCTATCGAAGGCGATGTCCGCCCTTCGTCACCGTGCACCAATTCCTTGATATACATACCTGCCTCAGCTTTTATCTTTAATTCGATGCATTTTTTATTTATCCATTTCCATTTTATCCCCAAAACTTTCCTTTTTCTCAGCTTGTCCGCGCGCCTGTGCATCACCCTTCTCGGTGTTTCCTGCCCCACGAAAGTTATGGACTTGATTTTTTTCAAATCGTCTTTTTTGACCGGCTTTTCAAAGACAACCAGCGCGCGATAAGTCTTTGAGGGTTTTGCGGCTTTTATTTTTCTCGCCGTTCCCTTGTTGGAGAATTTCAAATCGCTTACCAGGACTTTCCCGCTCCTGTTTATCTCCCTGCGGATTTTTTTCAAATCGATTTTCCTGAGCTTGGGGCTCAAAACCTCTATGAGGAAAGGACGCCAATCGAGGCAGCGCGCATCGATATCCTCGCGTCCGGCTCCATGAAAGCTTGAATCGGCGCCCTTTGTGTATTTCAAAAACGGCTTTGCGATTATTTCCTGAACCGATGTCGCATACATTTTCCCCTTCCCCTTGCACTTTCCGCATTTTTTCTTTCCCAAGCGCCCCGCGCCCCTGCACATGTTGCAGAACCAGCGTGTTTGAGGAATTCCTCGCACAAGCTTCTTGTACCCGCCGTATACCCAGAGCGAGTTTATCTGCAGGCGGATCCCGCTGTCGCTCAAATCTATCACGACATTTATGTCCGGGTTGTCAAAATTCGCGGTCTTCTTTGTTTTCTGCTCGACAAGCTTCCCGATTTCCCTGTTAATCTCGGCTTTCATCGGCTCGCAATAATCGGTTCCAAGCTCTTCCCAGACCGATTCCTCGTTCTGCGCAAGGTCATTGGAAATTTTTGTCCCGACCAAGAAAGTTTTGAATTCCAGGCTTGAAAGTTTTCTGACAACCTCTTCGGAAATCTTTTCCATGCGTTCGAACAAGTTTCCGCATATTATGCATTTCCCGCGCTTCGGAACTTTGATTTTTTCGTTCCTGAAAACAAAGTCCTTCAAATTTGATGGATCGATATCAAACGTTTTGCCGGAATCTGCCTGCATCGCTATTATCGTCCTTATCGCCTTTCCTCGCTCTTTGTTTGAAGACGCTTTTAGAAGCTGGGCGAAAAAGCGACCTAAACAATTGTCGCAGACATATCCTTTTTTCAATATTTTCAGGGATTTTTCCATCAGTTCCACAAAATCACATCCTCAGTCCGAATTGCTTTGCCAGCTTCGCGGCATTTCCGGATTTCCCGCCGAACATCTTGATAAGTTTCTTTGACTGATTGAAATAGCGCAAAAGCTCTCTCACTTCGTCCTGCGATACGCCGGAA
Source organism: Candidatus Aenigmatarchaeota archaeon (assembly GCA_043806535.1). Taxonomy (GTDB): domain Archaea; phylum Aenigmatarchaeota; class Aenigmatarchaeia; order JACPZZ01; family JACPZZ01; genus JAZDGV01. The sequence continues at coordinate 2,879 of JAZDGV010000089.1, read as the reverse complement.
CCCTTGGAGATTCTCTCGATTCTTTTCGCGTCGATTATTTCAGGATTTTCCTTTTCCTCTTTTGTCATCGATTGTATTGCGATTGTCCATTTCTTCATCTTGCCCTCCTGAGCGCCAAGGAGCTCTTCGGGAATCTGCACGCCCGGCACCATTTTCATCACCTGCTTCAAAGGCCCTAGCTTCTGCATCGAGACCATCTGCTCGTAGAAGTCTTCCATCGTGAATTTCCCCTCGACAATGCGCTCTGCGGACTCCTTCGATTTATCGGTCTGCGCCTCTTTCGCTTTCTCCACCAATCCCTGCAAATCGCCATAGCCTATCAGCCTTGATACAAGCCGTTTCGGATCGTACGGCTCCAGCGCCTCGGTTTTTTCGCCGGTTCCGACGAACTTTATAGGAACGCCAAGCGCTGCGCAAGAGCTAAGCGCGCCGCCGCCTTTCGCAGTGCCGTCAAGTTTCGTGACTATTATCCCCGTGATTCTCACGAGCTTGTTGAATTCTGTCGCCTGGCGCCCGGCTATCTGCCCGATGTCCGCAGGGATCACCAGGAGGACTTCGTCAGGCTTTATCGTTTCACCGAGTTTTTTCAATTCTGCGGCCAGCGCTTCGTCCAGCGCATTGCGTCCTGCGGAATCGAATATGAGAACGTCCTTGTCGCCGAATTTTCTCATCGCCTCAATTGCAGTTTTTGACGCGTCGTCGCCTTGCGCATAGCTTGGGACGCCTATCTGGGCACCAAGCTGCTTGATCTGTTCTTGCGCGGCAGGGCGGAATGCGTCGCATCCGATTAGCGCAGGCTTCAATCCTTTTGCCAAAAAGAATTTCGCAAGTTTTCCAGCGGTCGTAGTTTTTCCTGCGCCGAACAATCCGACCATCAATATCCTTTGTTTTTTGAGATCGATTTTTGCAGGTTCCTTTCCCATGAATGCGACCAATTCGTCATAAACAGTCTTTATCATATGCTCTTTCAGCGTAAGGCCTGGCGGCACTGGCTGCTCAAGCGTCTTAGTTTTGATTCTGTTCGTCAAATCCATTGCCAGCTGGACGTTCGCGTCAGCGCCAAGCAGCGACGCCTGCAATTCCTTTAGAAACTCTTCCACCGCGGCTTTGTCTACCAGAGTCCTTCCGGTCAGCTTTCTCAGCATCTGGGTTATGTTCAACCCTAGTTTTTCGAGAACCATATATATCGCTAACAATCTTTGTTGTGCAAAATTAAAGTCTTTGAAACCCCTCTTTGTACGTCATTTGTCGATGTTATCTTTATATCGTAGCAACCGCATAGTAGTGACTTATGTTCGGCAAATTGGTTTCAAAATTGAAAGGTCCCAGAACCATATACACGGTCGCGGAAACACATCCTGACGTTCTGGTAAAGCAGGCGCTGGATGAGGTCGGGCAGCTTGGAAACGTGGCGGAAGAGCCGATCGGCGAAGGCAATTACACTCCTTACCAGATTGAATTCTATCCATTGTACAAGATGATTGAGCAGTCCGGAGCAGAGCCGAAGAAAGTCGATAGAGCGCTTCGTAAAGTCACGACCGCCTGCAAGATACTCCTGCGGGAGCGCGATGCGATTGAGCGTCTGAAACCGGACGTGATTTACGTCGAAGGCTCGAAAAAATATTCGCACCCGATGGCGGCTGTCGCGAAAGAGCATGGCGCAAAAGTCGTTCATCTTGACGAAGGCTTCGAACCATACGAAAAGTACGCGAGCGGCGAAACGGGCTTTGAAGACGTGCAGAAAGGGCGAGAAGCGTATTGGTCAAGGGCGATAAAAAGAAATTTCATGTCGTATCTCCGCGGGCAGAAAGAAGTGATAGTCGCGGGACGCAACCACATTTACCAGAGTTTTTTCCACAAGGAGATAGGTCTTTTGCCGCAGATGCTGGAACAGAACGGCATACACCTGAAAAACTTATACGACGCGAGAAGGACAATGAACGCGGGTTAGATGATTGTATGAGAACCATATACGCGATTGGGGAAATTCATCCACATGAACTGGCCACAATGGCGATGGGAGAAGCGGGAATGCCTGCAACCGCCTACCAGTTTGATGGCGACAGGTATAACAATTTTGTAAGACAATATCTGATTATGGGGTTTCAAATCCAAAACTCTGGTGCTTCTCCAGAGAGCATGGAGAGCGCGCGCAGGAAACTCATAGCCGCTTACAAAACCTTGGCAAAAGAACGCCAGCTTTTGGAAGAGTTTAGGCCGGACATATTTTATGTTGAGAGTTCCAGAAAACGTCCCCACATACTTTTCGACATAGCGGAAAAACTCGGTGCAAACGTGGTTCATCTTGACGATGGATTTCAGCCTTACGAAGATTTTATTTCAGGAAAAATATCTAAAGAAAAGGCGCAAATTGGCAGGGAAGAATATTGGGCGTGTGAAAAAATCAAAGAAACCGGCAATGGCCAGAAAGGGCTTCTTTTGGCAGGCAGAGCCCATATTTTTCCAAACGGGGTGGACTCAAATGTCGGACAACTCCCTAGAATGCTAGCAAATATGGGAATTGAATTGAAAATACTCTACGACGCAGAGGAAATTCTTAGGAACCCAACAAGTTGTTGACCATCTTCCTGTAATCGTACTCGATCAAGTCCTCATAGCGCTGCCCGACTCCCAAAAATAAAATGGGTTTCTTTATAGTGTGCGCCGCGCTTAGCGCCGCACCGCCCTTTTCATAGACATCCGCCTTTGACAAAACTATTCCATCAACATCGACCGCTTCGTTGAAAAATTTCGACTGGTCGTAAATGTCGTTCCCTGTCAATGAATCCAGCACCAAGATTTTCAAATCAGGCTTGTTGACTCTGCACACCTTCTTCAACTCATCGATCAGGTTAATGTTTGAATGAGTTCTTCCAGCC
>JAZDGV010000088.1:0-3727 GCA_043806535.1 Candidatus Aenigmatarchaeota archaeon | reverse complement strand
TCAGTCGTTCCGAACAGTTTCTGCATTGTTTCCTCGGACGCCTTCTCCGCTTTTCTCGAATCCTTGAATATCACCATTGAAGCCAGCACATCTTCCATCTTTGCCGACTTGTCGGTGCCTTTCTTGAATGCGTAAGCCTTTATGGGATCGACGAGAATCTCGAATCTTTCACCGCCCTTTGCCAGCTTGGCAACAACGGCTTTGTCAAGTGAAATCATATCGGTCTCCAGTCATCCTAAGACGGTTTGCTTATCACTCAAGGCGTCACTATATAATGAAAAATCAGCTAACGCCGTTTTGTTTAATTTTTCATCTACCTATTATTAAATAGTCGAGAATTTAAAGGTTCCCAGCCGCTTTAAAAGCTTAGATGTATTTCTTGAGCTCTTGTACGCTGAGCCGCCTGAAAGCCGCCTTTTCGGGCTTTCCCTCTATCACAGCTACTTCGATATTCTGGGACGTGGCGTCTTTCTCAGACTTCATGAGCGCCTCGACAACGAGCTTTATCGCCTGGTCAGGTTTCATGTTTTCATCATATTTCTGCTTGAGTATCTTCTCTGCGATAGCCACACCGCGCCCTATCACATGCGCCTTCCACTCAAGAACTGTTCCAGAAGGGTCGGTCTCGAACAGTCTCGGTCCGGTCGAATCGACGCCCCCGACGAATATCCCTATCCCATAAGGCCTCATCCCCGCGTACAGCGTAGAAACGTGAACCCTGTCCGACAGGAATTTCACAACAGTCGAAACATCGATGGGTTCTTCGTACGTTATTTGGTTCATTTGAGCTCGATTTCTCGCCTGGTTCACAAGGACTCTCGCATCGCTCAGCAATCCTGCCGCCGCCGCGCCTATGTGGTCGTCGATTTGGTATATTTTTTCGAACGACTCCGTGACCGATAACGATGACGTAATCTTGAAAGCTCCGAGCACGACGCAATCTTTCGTTCTCACGCCTATTACGGTCGTCCCCCTTTTGACAGCCTCGCGCGCGTATTCCACCTGGAACAGCCTGCCGTCAGGCGAGAAGACAACAATGGTCCTGTCATAACCCATGTATTCCGGAACAATCTCCATAATCACCAATCTCCGACTAAATCAGGTTTTCTTTGATTAAACTTTCTTTCCAAGAAAGTTTACTTTGATTATGTAAAACACCTTTGTGTTTTACAGCCATCAAACCAAAGGTTTGATGTTAAATTGCGCAAGGAAATATATAAGCATATTATCGATTCGGCGTTCAGCTCCAGCCGGTCGAACTCGGCGACTCCCATCCCTTCTCCCTTTTCTCTTCCAGATTCTGCGGCGCGGCCATATTGCCCATTGTCGGCTCAATGATTGTCGGCCTTGGCTGTTCCGTTATTTTCGCTGCGGTTTGCACAGGTCTTTGCGGCTGTTCGCCGACAACATACCCGTGCTCGAAAAAGAACAAACCTCCCGCAATCAAAAAGCCGAGCCCGCTCACAATTGCAAGCGCTGTGAAAAGTTGTATCGCAGGGCCGAAGCTCTGCGGAACTATTGCAGCCAGCGAATTCAAACCTATTCCCTGCGACAGGAACGTGAAACCCGCCGCGAAGAAAACCAGTCCGATTATCTTGTATTGCATTTTATCGCCTCTGATAAGAATTGTGTCGCTTTAATAATATTCTTTATCTACCTGGCGCTTGCTTCTGTCACCTGTGGAGGCTGTTGCGCCTGCTGTGAAAAGCTTGCCAAATCGCGCATCCCGAAAAATTTTGTCTTCGCGGACTGCATTGTTCCGGAAACGCCTGCGATGTTTATTATTATCCTGCTGTCGCCTATCCGCGTTATCAGCGCAAGCGCGGAGCGCACAGACTCGACAGCGCGGTGCGAACACTTGACAACGCCTTTTTGCTGCTTCTGGTCCCAGAGGTCCTTGACAATCCATACTCCTGCGCGGGAAGCGCCTCGTTCTCCTAGGAACGACAGTATGGAATTCCACGCAACGTTCACAAAATCCCCGAACTGGACTTCAGATTCTGAGATTATCTCGAACGTCAAGTATCTGTTTCTTGCGCCAAGCGATTTCATAGTCTTCAAGTCATCCATAACAATCACACTTCGATTTTCTCAACGCCCGGCATCACCCAATTGCCAGCGAGCCGCGCTCGGTTCCTGTCAATGCGAAAACCTGACACGGCGTTCATCGCGTTTTCAAGCTCAAGCCCGACCATTGTGCCAAAAGCCGCGAGCTCTCTCGGTCCGCGCATCTCCCACTTCGAATACGCGCCGGATGTTATCACGACCGGGAAGCCGAATTTTTTCGACAGCGCCACGTTTCTCCTCATGTGCGTCAATATGTGAGCTCTGGATTTCCTGAACGAATACAGCACTTCCCTGAAATTCAGCTCTACGCACACCTGGTTGTCAGCTGCTATTTTTGCGAGCACATGGTCTACGCCTGAATCGTTTCGCTGGAATTCGGGATGGCTCAATATGTCGACTTCGGGCGTTTCCAGCGCCGCCCGGTTGATTGCCAAGTCCCCTCCGCGCACGATTATCAATTCCACGTCCTTCCTGATTCTCTGCGCCAGAGGTTTTATCTTGGACGGATCATCAACTCTGATTTCAACCCCGTGCGCGATGTCCATGTCATATTTCGTCTTTAAGGAGTCTATCAATAGCCGCTGTTTGATGAGCTTGTCCTCGTTCTCAAACACGTCGCATACTGTTATGCCGGACCAGCCGAGCTTTTTCGCAAATTCTATTGATTCCTCTAAGGAATTCTCGCCGATTGACTGGTTGGTATGCATGTGCAAATCAAACGCTTTCATACCAGTAAATAGTGCGATTTGAGTTAAAAACATCAGAGAAATGTTACTACTTATAAGTTACTTGCGTTTTTAGCGGGTTTTTGGCAAAATCAGCGCTGTAATGCCCTGCTGCGCCTGCCGGCAGCTGTCAACCCTCTCTCCGCGCGCCCCCTGTGCCCGATAATCCAGTTTATTTTTTTGTCAGACTTTATCACAGGATGCGAAACGTCAACGAGAATGACTTCGAACCATTTGTGGATTCCATCTTCCCCAACGAAATAAGAGTTCAGCACTTCCATGTTCTTGAAACGTCTTGATGCCTTTTCTTCTGCCACGCGCTGCTTTGATTTTTCAAGCGTGAAAAACCTTCCGTATTTTGAAGGCTTCCTCCCCTTCCTGGGCTTTTTCCTTTTGCGCCTGCCCTTCTCAACCCTGACTCTTGCAACAGCGTAACCTTGCTTTGCCTTGTAACCAAGCGTATGGGCTCGCGCAAGGTTCGTTGGTTTTTCTATTCGAACGACTGTCGCTTGCTTTCTCCATTCGATTAATCTCTTTTTTAAAAGCTTTCGAAAAGCTTCCTGCAAATAGCTCTGCCATGTTTTCGGCTCGAATTTTTTGCTGGATTGCCTGTAGAATTTCATTTTCATCACATTCATAGCCTACGAAATTGTTAATCGGAAGCAAGTGCAGTCAGAAGCAGTCGCCATCTGACACATACATTTGGTATGTGTCTGTTTGCGCATGCTTCAGTTGGCGCATGCTTCAGCTGGCGCTTACTTCTGTTGGCGCTTGTTTCTACTGACGCTCTCATAATTATTGTTCGAATGTTTAAATATCTGATAAAATCTAATGTATTTAGGTGATTTGATGGGACCTTTCGGAAAGCTTATTGTCGGATTGGTGTTCATCGCGCTGGGTTTGGCCGCGATTGGAGGCGACTTTTTGAGAACGTA
>JAZDGV010000087.1:0-5452 GCA_043806535.1 Candidatus Aenigmatarchaeota archaeon | reverse complement strand
GCGCCCAGCGCGTTTCCCGCATGGTCCACGCCAAGGATTATGAAAGTCTTCTTTTCCAGCTTTTTTGGCAGCGACTTGTACGCGCAAGCGGCCGTAGCGCCTGAAAACACATATCCGGCGTGAGGCACAACGCAGCCGAAGGATTCCTGCTCCTCGCTTTTGGCGTCTCTCAAAAGCCTTGTCACAATTCTTTTGAGCTCGATTGAATCGCCTGGATAGAAGGAGCCTGCGAACGAAGGTTGGCGCATCATGATTAAATATACGCGTCCAAGAAATAAATTACGAAGCCGCGATTATCTTTTGAACCTGCGCTTCTTGGCCTTTTTCTTGTCCTCCTCGCCGCGGTCCATGTACGTCTCCATCCCCTCGAATTCCTCGATTTTCGCAGAAAATTCTTCGTTGCTCTTTATGGCGCCCCTCTCCTTGAGAACCTCCCTTGTGAGCAGCCAGAGCGCCAGCGCCACAGAACGTTTTCCCTTGTTGTTAATTGGAATCACGAGGTCTATGTTCCTGGTCTCGTTGAACGTGTCGCACAGCGCGACTATGGGTATTCTCTGCGTCAAAGCCTCTGTAATCACTTGCGCGTCTATCAGCGGGTCTATCACCAATATCACGTCGGGTTCGAAGAATTCGGCATATGTCGGGTTCGTAAGCGTTCCGGGATAGAACCTGCCTGTCACGGACTTTGAGCCTGTAAGCTCTGCGAGTTTTTTCACCCCGTTGATTCCGATTCCCCTTCTTGACACTACGAGGACTTTCTTCGATCTTGCGAGAAATTTTGCCGCCACGCGTATCCTGTCATCGAGTTTTTTCAAATCCAGCACGGCCAACCCATCAGGCCTTACCTTGAATATGAACTGCTTCATGCTTACTGTTCGCTGCTTCATGCCTATGTGCGCGCCTGCGGACAGGTACTCGTTTCTATCGACTAGGAGGTCTTCCTGTTCAGCCATCAATAATCACGTCTATAGAGTTATGACGAATGAATTTAAATGCTTTGAGAATTCTCAAATCCCCAATTTTGCCATTCTCGGCTTTTCAACCTTTCCCCATATATCCGCGAGCCTGTTAAGCTTGGCTTCCCGCTCCTTCCCGACGATTCCCGTCTTTATCAGCTCGCAGCCGAAAGCGACTGCGATGTCGGCGAGCCATGCGTCAGCTGTATCGCGAGAACGATGAGAGGCGATTGTGACCATGTCCGCCCGCTTCGCAAGGTTCGCTGTCTTTTGCGCCAGCGAAAGCAAGCCGACTTGGTTCAATTTTATTATGATGCCATTGGTTGAATGCGCCTGTATTCCCTGCTCAAGACGGCTGTATTGGGTGCAATACAAATCGTCTCCTGCTACGATGCATTTGCCGCCTATGCGCGCTGTAAGCTCTGCGAACGCCTCGAAGTCTTTCTCGTGAAAAGGATCTTCCACATACGCGAGCTTGTATTTCTCAACCAAGTCAACGACAAAATCCATCTGCTGCGGCGTGCCGAGGCTTTTTTTCATCGCAGGGTAGTTGTACTTGCCGTTTTTCCATAATTGGGTCGCTGCCATGTCCACGCCCAGCCGCGCGCCGTACTTGCGCGCGATTCCGTGAATCAGCTCGAATGTGTTGATGTCGTCCAGATTGGACGTCCATGCGTTCTCCAAGTTTTTCCCGGTAAGCGCGTCCTGTTCGCTGAGCGCCTCCCCCACAAGCTTTCTTATCACCCTGTTCGTCTCTATTGCGTCTGCGACGGTCTTCGCGTTTTCCGGTATCAGCAAAAATTCCTGTATGTCGGTTTTTCCGCCGTGCGCGCCGCCCCCGACAACATTTCCGAGAGGATATGGGAATCCGCTTTGGTGCGGGTTGAGCTTCCACAATTCCCCTCGCATCGCCGCCTTTGCCGTCGCAAGTGAAATCGCAAGCGCAAGGTTTCCCCCAATGGTTTTGAAATTGTCGCCGCCTATTTTCTGCAGATACAGCTCTATGTCTTCGTAGTTGTTCTCGTCAAGCCCTATCAGCGATTTCTTGATTTTCTCGAATTTTTTCAGCACCGTGTCAACCGGCAGGTGCGCCGCCTCGAACTCGCCCCTTGACGTGCCCTCCGGAACCGAGACCGTATAGCTCTTGTCAGTAATCATGGTCATGGCAAGCGCTTCCTTGCCCGAAGAATTGAAAACGCTGAAAGCGCGGACATCCTTGATCATGTAAACCTTTTGATATTATATTGTCTTTAAAATATTAGCAAAATGTTTCGATGAAAACAGCAGTTTCCATGCACAAGACACAAATGTCTTGTGAATCGAAAACCCTTAAAAAACCAGAACTTACTCGGGTCGCTTGACTGTTATCGGAATAGCGTTTTTCTGCCATTCCAAAATCGCAAGCTGCAGCGGCTCTATCATATCCGCTGGCGAATCTACGAGAACCGGCGCTCCCAATGATATCTGGAAAGCCCTTGCGCTGATTATTCTCGCCTTCTCGAATCTCGTGTATTTAATATCCACACTAGTCACCCAGATTTTGCAGGGAAATTACTTGCAGCAACAGCAGCGGCCTTTCCCGTGCTTCTTCTTTACAGCTTTCTTTTTAGCAACCATTTGTTTCACCTAAGAATACTATTTACATCGTCCATCCTTTTTAAGCTTAGCCTATGTACCTTGTTTGCTCGTCCTTGCCTTCCTTCTTTTGCGATATCTCTTCGACAGCTTTTCGCTGCATCGTCTCTATCTTCTTGATGAACTGCTCCATCTCCTCCACGCGCTTGTCCAGCTTCGACATGTCCATGTCCATGCCCAATATGGATGCAACAACCTTGAGAACAGCTTCGGCCGCCTTGGGGTCGGTGACTATCGGGAATCCCGCTGTTTCCGCCATCACGCAAACGCCTTTCATTTCCTTGAACTTGCCGAGCCCTAGAAGCAAGCCTGACGCTCCCACTATTGTCCCGAGTTTCCCTGCGACATTGAAATCTATCCCGTGCTTTTCGTATTTTTTCTTGATCTCTTCATGCGAAACCGCTCCTATGACCTTCGGGTTGGATTCGTCAAGATTCCCTGTGCCAAAACCTCCGAGCGTCACGATTTCCTTGCAGCCCAGCTCGCTCGCAAACTCCAGAACCTTCCAGACAATCTCGTAATGCCCGACCGGGTCCAGCGACTGTGAATCCCCGACCAGTATGACCAAATCGCGCTCCTTCTTCGATTTCGCCTTGTAATAATAGAACTCGTTCTTGAGAAGATAGATTTCCGCGTTTTCGTGCACCAGCACAAACGGAAGAAAATGGCGCGAATAAAGCTCTGCGAACTTCTTGGCTTTGATTTCGTCAATCAGGTATCCTGCGGCTACGCGGCCCACGTTGCCTATTCCAGGAAGTCCTTCGATGAACAGCGGATTGTCAAGCTTCGGCTTTTCAAGAACCCTTATTTCGGTTTTCATTTCACCACAATTATAGATTGTGCGCCGCTATTTATTTGCCTTAGCCTTCCTGCGGTAAGCTCCATATTTGTCTTCCGGCGAGAATTTCGGCGGATGAACACTTGACGTGTTTGCGCCGCACTTGGGGCATGCGTCTTTTAGCGTGTAGCCGCATTCGCATTTTTTGAGCTTGAACATATTGATCTACAGCCTTGCCGTTTCATAAATCTCCGGTCCTGTGCCGACAAGCGATATGGGAGCTCTTGACTCATGCAAAATGGAAGGACTTTTGTAAAGCTCGTTCCAGTATCTTTCCAAGAAACCGACCGCTTCATCCGAGAGGCCGGACTTCTTTCCTGCGTCTTGGGGAAAGAGCTTGTCCAAACAAGTTATCACTATGTCTGTCGGGGAATTCGCTATCACGGCATTTCGCATCCTTGCGAACTCGGGCTCATTCGGATTTCCGTTGCTGTCAAAGAGCAGCGCCGACCTCCTGTTCCTCCTCGAAACAGTCGCGATCTCCGCGATGCCGCGCCTCTCCGCCTCTTCAAAACTAATCTCGTTGCTCAAAGGACCCTCGCCGACGCGCGTTATGTACGCTTTGAACACCAAGTAGATCCTGTCCGCAAGCCTCGGCCCGAGACCCACCTCGGACATCAGCTCGGACGCTGTCGTGTCTATTGTAGTGACGTACGGGAAAGTTCCATGGAAGAGCGAGAGGTTGTAACCTTGCACTCCTTCGACCACTATTCTTCCTTGGTTCAAGTGAGCGGCGTACAATTCTTCTGCAACATTTTCCTGCACGTAAGGCGATAATTCCGGAACATCTTTCGCCAGCTTTGCTCCGACGCGCCGCATCCTGTCGATTCGCGCAGGACCGATTCCCTTTCTCGTCGTGCCTATGGCTTTCGCGCTGCCGCTTGCGTCAACCTCCTCCTCTTGCCTGTGCCTCGGTTCTATCACTCCAGCGTTCGCATCGATTTTTATCCTGTCCTGAACGCCGTATGCGTTCACTTCTTTGAGGAATGTTTCCGGGTCAACCATTGCTCCAGCCGCTATTCTCAATTGAATGCCTGGAAAAAGCGCGGCGCACGGTATCTGCGAAAATTTGTACTTTCCGACTGTGTGCCCCGCGTTTACGGAGCCTCCCCTCACGGAATAATCTATTCCCATGGACGCGAGGTATGCTGCGACTTTTCCTTTCCCGGTGTCGCCATATTGCCCGTCCACGACCAGAGAAATCATTTTTACCTTTCAAAAATGGGCGTTTAACGATTTAAGCTTTAAAATGTTTCGATATTCGAAAAATCTAGTAAATTATTTTGTAGCTTCCGGTGCCGCCCGCCGCCTTCATCTGTTCCAAAATGCTTTCGGCTATTTTTGTTGTCTTTTTCTCGACCCTTTTCGGATCAGCGCCTGACAGTGTCATTGCGTATATCGGCGCCGATATGTACCTTATCTCCGCGCCTTCCTTCTCCGCTTCGGAAAACACTTTTTTTATTTTTTGTATTGCATCAGGCGAAGTCGATGATATTGTCAGCTCGCATTTTATCCTTGTCTGCGTCGCCTCGAAGTTCTTCTCCGCGACCTCGGTCATTGCGTTGAGGTATTTTTCCTCGATTCCCTTTCTTTCCAGGAGGTTTTTGTTCTTTTGCAGTATTTGGAACGCATTGAACAGCGAACCGCATTTGTCCTGCAGGTTTTCTCCAAGCGTCTCGTATGTTTTCTCCAAATCCATGCTTAGCGCTTCCCCGACCTGCGCTAAAAGTTTCTCAGCCCGCTCCTCGCTCTTGAATTCCTTCATTTTTCTTGACGCTTCCTCCTTCCTGACCCGCTTCAGCGACAGGTTGACGTGGTTTTTCTCGGGCTCTATGTGCATCACCCTGCACACGCATTTCTGGCCCTCCTTGACAAATTCCCTTATGTCGCGTATCCATCTCGCAGAAACCTCGGAAATATGCACCATTCCTGTCGCGTTGTATTCCTCCAGCCGCACGAGCGCGGAATAGGGATTTACCTCCGTGATTGTCCCTATGACCAATTCTCCCAATTCCGGCAGGGA
>JAZDGV010000086.1:0-7056 GCA_043806535.1 Candidatus Aenigmatarchaeota archaeon | reverse complement strand
GACAGGGCGCCCATGCCGAGGTTTTTTATGGCGCCGCCGAAACCCGAGCAGGTATGACCTTTCACATGCGTCAAAACCAGAACGCCGTCAGCCTCTGCCAGTTCCTTTGCGATTTCATAAGTCAGATATTTCCCCTTTGACTTCACATATGAGTTTGATATCACGATATCGCAGCCCATGAATTCTTTTGTAAAACCGTTTTTTCTCGCGGTTTCCAAATACCCTTTCACGCTGTTTCTCGGACTGCGGTATCTCACTGTCGTATCTATAAGAAAAGGAATTGCTCCGGCGTTTTTCAGCGCGTCTGTCACGAATTTCACAAAAGCGGGCTTCAAGTGGTTAGGATTTTCCGCTTCGCCCATGTGAAGCTTTACTGCTATTCTTTCCTTGCTCTTGAAGAATTTCGGAAGCTCTTCGATAAGTTTCTCTTTGAATTCGTTGTCGGCTTTTAAAAAGATTGGTAGTTCCATGGCATTCGGTCCCGAAAATTCACAGAATGACGCCGGAGCCTATGAGGCGCCAGCGGCCTCCTACTTGCCGTGATATCGCAACGCGATTCCCGCGCTCCGCGCAAACAGGGATTTTCAAGTCTATGTCGCAAACATCCTCTCTCGCCGATTTCACAACCCCGACCGTGCGGCTAGTCCCGACTGTCAGCATCAGCGTCTCGTTGGATTTTATTTTCTCCACGTTCAGCTCTTCGCGCGCGCCCACAACGCGCTCCAGCAGCTTGACGTCAACAGAAATCTTGCCCAGCACGTCCGGCAGCTTGTCCGGGCGCCCGACCACCGAGCCTGCGAGCGAATCGGATTTTGTCAGCGACGGATCCAACTCTGTCATCAATCCCAGCAAGCCTCCGGGGCCCGCGCGCTCGAGATTTGTCGACGCCTTTTGAAGCCCTGCGATTTTGGTTATGAGCGGCTGCCAGAAAGTCTTGTTTTCCTTGTGCACCATGATGCCCGGACGAATCTCGATTTCGTCGCCTATCGCGAATTCCCCTTGAATCAAAGACCCGCCAAGCACTCCTCCGTTCAATTGGTTTGGCGCATAGCCAGGCTTGTTGACATCGAAACTTCTCAAGAGCAGCATTTTCGGAGGCTTTGACGCGTCCCTTTTTGGAGTCGGCATTTCCTTTTCCATGATTTGGATGAGCACGTCAAGGTTGATTTTTTGCTGCGCGCTTATCGGTATTATCGGCTTGTTGTCCGCGACAGAGCCGGCGAAAAAACTCTTGATTTGCTGATAGTTCTCTATCACTTTCGCCTCGTCGACAAGGTCGATTTTGTTCTGCAGAACTATGATTTTGTCCACGCCCGTCATATTGAGCGCCATAAGATGCTCCCGCGTCTGCGGCTGCGGGCATGCTTCATTTGCGGCTATGATGAAAAGCGCGCCGTCCATCAATGATGCGCCCGCGAGAACCGTAGCCATGAGCGACTCGTGGCCGGGCGAGTCTATAAGCGACACAGTTCTTAATGCTTCGTTGTCACCGTGCTTCAAACATTTCGGAGAAGTGGAATAGCATTCCGGCTCATCGCACTGGGAACATTTGTATAAAGTCACATCCGCATATCCCAATCGTATCGTCAATCCGCGCTTCTGCTCCTCCGAATGCACGCCTGTCCATTTCCCGCTCAGCGCCCTGACTAGCGACGATTTTCCATGCTCGACATGCCCTACTGTCCCGATGTTCGATTCGGGTATCTTTTTTCCGTCAATAGTTTCGTCTGTTATGGCAATCACCGAATATAATAGCTCGTAGTCGTGAATTGGACTATTACGCTTAAATCTTTTAGACGACTTCTTGCTTTATGACCATTGAAAGTGCCAACGTGCCAGCACTTCAGTTGCATTTGGTTGATATAGCAAGACGAACCAAAGGGCTGGAACAGCAGAGAAGCGCGATAATGCGTGAATATGTGCCCAACGTTAAGAATCGCCTAATGGGTTATGATTCTTTATTCGGCACTGGTTATGTCAGGCATGTGGCGCATCACGTTCATCAAGATTACCCAGACAAGGAAATCAGGGATCTCTATTTCAAGGACATAAGGTACAGAAGCAAGTTGAGAAAGATACGCGACAAGATATCATTGCTGGGCGAAGAGTATGATACTACACTCGGCCAAATCAAAAGCATGGCCGGTCAGAAAAGTGTGAATTGACTACTTTTTCTCTTCCTTCTTTTCCTGCTTCGGCGCAAGCTCTTCCAAAGGCTTCTCGCCCTTCTTGAGAACTTTGGTGTTTACCTGCGCGATAGTTTCGCTGACAGTGTTTCCGCATATGAGCTTCTGCTTGCGCTGACCCGGCAGGCGCGGATGAAATCCGGGCGCTCCGATCAATATGATTCTCTTTCTTCCGACTCCCGGAAAGTCCGGCCTCATCGGAAAGCCATCTCTGTCAGAACCGCCGGTTATCTTCAGCGTGTAACCGGGAAGTCCCAGCGCATCGCCCTGCGCTTCCTCGCCGATTTTCTTGCCTATCAAAGCCCTTGACTTGCTCTCGTCGAGGTCAAGCTGGTGCGCTTTCCTGGTTGAAGGATCGGATATCACTAGCTTCATAACATTCACTATTTTTGCTCAAACTTTATATTCATTCAAGGGATATAAAGCATTCAAACGGGCGCAAAGGCGCGGCGCTGTTATAAAATTAATATCAATCCAGACTAATTATAATACGAAGCCTATGACAAGAGTGATCGGGATAGTTTCCGGAAAGGGCGGCGCCGGCAAAACCACGACTGCCATCAACCTAAGCCTCGCACTGTTGAAAATGGGGCGTTCTGTGACTCTCATCGATGCCAATGTCAACGCGCCCAACGTAGGTCTTCATCTTGGAATGGACTTCAACCCTGTCACAATCGAGGATATCCTGTCCGGAGGCACGTACTGGCCGCAGTCCCTGCACATCCATTCCTCCGGTTTGCGCATAATACCCGCCAACATATCGATAGACAAGGAGCGTGTGGCGCTGAGCGAGCTCAAAAACCACATCCACAAGTTTTTCGGTGATTCTGATTACGTTGTCATCGACTGCGCGCCCGGGCTGGGCGAAGACTTTTCGTCAGTTGTCAGCGCATGCGACGAATTTCTCGTAGTGACAAACGCGGAAATTCCCGCAGTGACCGACGCCTATAGGGCGTTGCGCAGCATAAGGAACCGCGGCGGGAAAATATTGGGAGTTGTCGTAAACAGGTTCCACGGGGATTCGGACGATTTGGACATCGACGAGATGGAAAAGTTTTTTAACCACAGTGTCATATCCGTGATTCCTCACGACAGGAACGTGCGGCACAGCATACAGAAGCAAAATCCATTGATGGTCGCCAAACCAAGGTCGCGCGCCAGCCGCGCTTTCAAACGATTGGCCGCCCGCTTGGAGAACACAACGCACGACGACTCAATCGACAAATTCTTGGACATTGTCGGCTTCTGAGGGAGAAATTTACTATGAAAATGACCGGCAGGAAGCTTTCGGAATATTGGGATGGGATAATTTACAAAAACCTTCCCCCTTACGCAAAGTTCAGGAAGATGAAAGCGGAACTTGAGGAGCATTTCAATTTCATAGGCTGGTCCGCAAAAAGAATAATACTCCCACTCATGGTTTTCTACGCCTTGGCGGGGCTGTTCCTGGAAATCAACGTTTTCGGGTCGATGTTCCTTTCCCTGCTTCTGTTTTTCTACAGCAACCTGCTGCCGGACGTTGACGCATTGTTCAAAAAGGCCAAGAGCAAGAATGCCGATTCCCTGTGGTATGAAAAATACTCCCTCCTGTTCTTTGCGCCCGTGATAATGTATTACATAATCTGCGGTAGGGCAAAGCCGCTTTATGCCATGAATGAAAGGCCTTTTCACAACTTCAAGACCATGCTTATCTACGGGGCTTTCCTTTTCGTGGTCGGCTCCATATTCTGGTCGGACGCATTAAGAAGAATAATGTTCCCGCTGTTCGGCATGCTCGGTTTTGCCACGCATCTTATAATAGACAAGAACATTTTCTCCAGAAAGCGATAGGCGCATACATGAATAAATGTCAGCTGACACAGT
This sequence comes from Candidatus Aenigmatarchaeota archaeon, assembly GCA_043806535.1. Lineage (GTDB taxonomy): Archaea > Aenigmatarchaeota > Aenigmatarchaeia > JACPZZ01 > JACPZZ01 > JAZDGV01. The sequence continues at coordinate 3,007 of JAZDGV010000086.1, read as the reverse complement.
GCCATCTGACATACACCTTCGGTGTATGTCTAATTTCGCTTGTGTCTAGTTGTAACTAATCAAGAATCTGCGCGCGCTATCGGCATGGCGCATTGCCCGAATCTTAAAAGCTGGCGCCAAGACTCTTAATTATGCAGGTTTCAAAGCTGTCCCAGCTCGGGTTTTGCCAGGCGGCATTTAAGCTGTCGCACGAGCGGAAAATCGTCACAGCGCGCATGGCGGATGGGATCAATTATCACAATCGCCTGGCAAGCGACATTCCGCTGTTCATGCCAAACGACTCGCAAAAGGTCAGGGCAGGTGCGATATTCTCCGCGCGCGAGATTGACGTGAGTGACAAATCGCTCATGCTCACAGGCAGGATAGACCAAGTCGACTTCTGCGGGTTCGCGCGCCAAGGCAACGCGCTGAATTTGTCCGTGTTATTCGACGACAAGTTCCCGAAAAATCCTGTCAGCTTCAAAATGTCCGACACTCACAAGATACAGCTCGCCGCATACGCGACAGCGTTTGAGAACGACAACAAATTCAAAGACGTTTCAAAGATATTTTTCGCGTCAATCCGCGTGTGGGACAAGGCGAAAATTGTCAATACTTTCGACGTGAACAGGCGCAGCCTGGAAAGGTGGGAAAACATTGTTCCGGATTTGATTGATGTCGGAAAGAGGATAGTGTGGAATCGCCAAGACGCCCAGCCTGTCTATTTCTGCATGGACGAGAGAAAATGGTGCGATGTCGGCGCTCGCTGCGCTTTTTGCAAATACGGCGATGCGTGCAACTACAGAAACGCCTCTACGAAACTTTGAATATTCCCAGACGTATCCAGCTGACACAAGCGCAATTAGACACATATCAAAGATATGTGTCAGTCTGGCGCTGTGTCTAGTTATCAACTGTTTTCTTCCGATTTTGCAAGTTGTCCTTGCATTCGCCAGAGAGCGCCGGAGCGCCCTCTTATAGCGCGCAAAGTTCCTTCGCATTCGCCAGGGGACGCCGGAGCGGCCCCTTTTAGCGTGCGTTGACGTGTTAACATCGAATGTGATTGAGGTGTTCTTGGGGCGGCTCAGAAGTGAAACTGGTGATGACTGGCTGGCTCACGAGAAACAGACTCCGGAGTCGCCCTTCAAACATGGACCCGCATTCTTGCGGTCATTCATTCCGGGTCAGGAGAACGAAATCATCCCATCTTAAGCTCCGATGAGACACTTTGATACAAAGACCGTTAGGGTCTGCAACGGATAGGATACGCTATTGATATGCCACCTAGAACTCGACATTGGCGCAGATATGAAAGATTGCATATCCTATCGAATATTATTTAGGAATTACTAGCAGATAAAATTATCGGTTCGCAAAAATCGTGCCATGCCTCGTTTGCGCGCAATTTTTTCGCAAATATGAATAGTAAATGCGTTGGGCAAAACATTTTATTAGCCGCGACAAACAATAAAATGTGGCAGAATTAGTCGAATCCCGCATAAGGCAGAAGAAGGAGCTTGTCGTTGAGCCGGGAAAGTACGTCGCCATGCTCAAAATTCTCACGGAGCTCAAGCACTCGACCAGGCGCAACCAGTACCTGGTTTCCAAGATGCTCAAGAAGAACATGCCCGAGGCTGTGGGCGAATACGTCGATTTGGTGCGCATTCCCAAATGGTTCGACGACGACGTGAATTAAGCAATATAAAACTGCGTTCCATGTTAATTATTCTTAACGGGGTCGCTTCGACGAAGCGGGATTTCCTAAAAGGAAACGCCAAGTCGTGATGTAGCCTGGTCTAGCATTGGAGCTTTGGGTCAGCCCTTTTACCGTGTATAGATGAAAAAGCGCTGGCGGAAAACGTTTTCCGTCAACGATTTTGCGCGCAATGCAAAAGGGTTGTGAAACAGCTTCCTACGGGAGTTCAAATCTCCCCGATCCCACTCAGCGAGAAATCACAGAGAACGGGCGCATCTCAAAATCGACGCCGTTGTTCATGCGCGGATCGACATACGGTCCGCCGAACTTGCCCCTATAAACACCGTCGGCTTCGCGCGCGCCCTCATACCTGATTACTCCTGCGGCGCCTCCAGTCCAGCGGGCTGAATCGAGATAGGACTTTCTGAAAGAAACGTCTCCGTTTCTAATGGCGCCTTCGAACCTTGCGCCGCCGATGCAATCCTCAATAACGCCGTCAACGCTTCCGTCCTTCCTGCGATGATTGATATAAACCTCGAACAAACCGCGGGCTGGAATTTTTGTGTCCCAAGTTCCGATGAAATCCGGCTTCCATGCCATGACTCTTCCTTTTTTCGAGGCGTTGTACATCCTTTGCAACGAGTCCCTTTGTGACATCAATTTCTCCCCTTCATCGCGATTAGTCTCATCGCGGTCAACATATGCAAAAGCAGGGGCATCTATCATCGACTCCTCCAAAGGCAGGGTATGAAATGTATTTTCTCTTCTGTAAGTATTGATTACTATGCCGCGCTTTTCCAATTGCGCCCTATCCATGAAAAAGAAATCGCCATGACCCCTGCCCACAACAGCGAGCGCCGGTTTGGATTTTTTCATCATATTCAAAATATGGTTCTCGCGCATAATGTCATGAACGTATCTGCCTTCGACGTCATCCGCGTATGACGCCCTTCTCAGTTCCATGACTTTTTCCTTGGCGCCGGGCTCTTCGGAAAATTCGAGCGCAAGGCTTTCCCTGTATTCTCTTATCGATTTTATCCGCTTCGAAATAGCCTGCTCGATAAGTCCCAAATTGTCAAGAAAAGAAACTCTCAGGTTCTTTTTTCCGCAAGCTTCCAGTATTTTCGACCAATAATAGTTGACGCCTGCCAAATCGGTCTGCTCCCCGTCGATATCTAGGACATTAGTGGTTATTTCATAACCTTTGCACATGCGTCTCGGGAATTCGATTCCCACGCTTTCGCCGTCTTTCAAGATTGAGATATCGTTGATCAGTTCTCGGCTTGGATGAACCTTCACATCCCCTTCCAGCACGCTCGCTATCCCGTGAAC
>JAZDGV010000085.1:0-4146 GCA_043806535.1 Candidatus Aenigmatarchaeota archaeon | reverse complement strand
TTCCCATGACATCAGAAAAGAGTTCAAGAATCTTGTAGCTGTCGACAACCTCAACATCGAAGTCGAGGAAGGAGAAATCTTTGGGCTATTGGGTCCGAATGGCGCAGGCAAGACAACGCTGATTTCGATGCTGTGCACAATCCTGAAACCCACGTCCGGCACAGCGACAATAAACGGATACGACATAATCGAGCAGGAGAATGACGTAAGGAAATCCATCGGAATCGTGTTCCAAGAGCAAAGCTTGGACGACAAGCTGACAGGCGAGGAAAACCTGGAGATGCACGCCGTGCTGTACAAAGTTCCGAAGGATGCCAGAATGAAAAGAATAGACGATGTTCTTGCGCTTGTTGAGTTGAAAGACAGGGCAAACGACCTTGTGAAAACATACTCCGGCGGGATGCGAAGACGCTTGGAAATTGCGCGCAGCCTGATACACTATCCCAAAGTTCTCTTTTTGGACGAGCCAACGCTAGGGTTGGATCCGCAAACAAGGGAGCACGTGTGGAACTACATCACCGAGCTCGCAAAGAGGGAAAAAATAACCGTAGTGCTCACAACGCATTATCTCGAAGAAGCGGATAGCTTGTGCGGCAGGATAGCAATAATAGACCATGGAAAGATAGTCGCATGCGACACACCGATGAATCTCAAGAACAGCCTCGGCGGGGACAGCATAATAATCAAAACCCCAGACGCCGAGCTTGCCCAAAAGACATTCTATGATTCGAAGGTTTTTGACGGGTCAATCGTGCTTTCGGTGGAAAACGCGGAGAAAGGCATGGCAGCAGTAATAGACAAGGCGAGAAAAAACAACATCGAGATAACCGAAATCAGCATGCGAAAACCAAGCTTAAACGAGGTTTTCCTGCGCCTGACCGGCAGGGAAATCAGGGAAGAAAGCGTGAATTCGAAAGACATCATGAAGCAAAAATTTGGTGATCACGGATGAATTTGGAACTTGAGACGATTTATGTTGTCTGGCTGAGAGAAGTTAAAAAATATTTCAGGGCAAAGGAAAGAATTGTAAGCTCTTTAATGATGCCGCTGTTCTGGTTCCTGATATTCGGCTCAGGCGTGGGGATGTCAACGCAGATTCCGGGCGTGAATTACTCCGAATTCATCGCGCCGGGAATAATAGCAATGGCATTGCTGTTCACTTCGATATTCTCGGGGATTTCGGTGATATGGGACAGGGAATTCGGATTTTTGAAGGAGATGCTCGTGGCGCCTACATCACGATTGGCGATAGTTGTCGGCAGGAGCCTGGGAGGCGCGACAACAGCGCTCATGCAAGGAACGATAATAATGCTGCTTTCAGTTTTGCTGGGCGTCAATATCAATCCGGCTTCGATGCTGCTGATGCTGCCGCTAATGCTGCTGGTTTCCATCGGGTTTGTCAGCCTCGGGATAACGATAGCGAGCGTGATGGAAAGCACCGAAGGCTTCCAGATGATAGTCAATTTCATAGTGATGCCGATGTTCTTTTTGAGCGGCGCGCTGTTCCCCATCGGCAACCTGCCGGGCATATTGAAGATTCTCGTCTATGTCGACCCGATGACATACGGAGTCGAGGCAATGAGGCATGTCGCGATAGGCATTGCTGAAATTCCTTTTCATCTCAGCCTTTTGGGCGTTGCTGTTTTCTCGGTGGCGACCAGCCTCATAGGCTCTTACACGTTCAGCAGAAGGAAATGATTTAATATCAAGTTATGACAATTCTATATTTATGAGAACCCCGAGCGTTGCCGTTTTGGTCGCAGTTGCGGTTGCAATAATATTTTTCATCTTCTTTTTTGGCAAGCAACCTCTGCCGGAAGGGTATGCGACAACAACAATCGCACAGCCGTCAGGCGGAAATCCGCCCGGTGCCGGAGGTTATCACTACAACATCCCGCAAATAGATTCCAATAGACCGCTGCCGAATTTGCCAGAGGGTGAATGGATTACAAAGCAGCTCGGCGATGTTGAAATAAGATTCTTCACAACCTCGATAATCAGGGGTATGAGCGAATCCGGAACGGATTATTTCATCACTCTAAAGAACAAGGGCCCCAACGAAGCGATCGTTAATTTCTCCTCGGACCAGGAGCTGGTAAAATATGTTCCGCAATGCAACCTTCACTTCTTCTCGTTCCAGAATCCCGGCGTCAAAATAGCGCCAGGCGCAGAGAAGAAACTGTGGTACTTCGCGTCCATAGACAGTAACGCATGCGATTTCACAGTGAATTTCAAGCTGTGGCCTGGCGCAAACGAAAATAACATCGTTGAGTTGCCGGTGAAGTTTGGATCTGTTGATGACAATTTCCGGAACAAGGAAACCGGCATAATAAAAGGATTTGTCAAAGATGAAAGCGGGAAGCCTGTGAAAAACGCGAGGATAGACTTCTTGATGAATTGTGGAAGGATGGGCGCAAGGGCGGATACTGACGAGAACGGATTCTATGCGGCTGCCGTGCTGGCGATGGAAGACATCAATGCAATATATGGAACGCGAGAGATCGCTTGCGACGCATACGACTATTTTGCTTCGGTGGACGCGGAAGGGTATGAATATTATTTCAAAGATCATATAGCGCCGACAAGAACGCAATACGTCGACATGAACATAACGCTGCAAAAAAAGAAAGACGTCGTATCATATTCAAAAAAATGGGAAAAGAAAGCCGACGACAATTACGGCTTCTTTTGGGTCAAGCCGTCGTCGGATTGGAGTGTGTTTGCGGCGGACCAAGCGAAACACCCACCGGAACTTGGAAAGCCGACGAACTTCTATTTGTTCGATTCCAACGGCAATGTGCTGTGGAAGCAAGCGACAGGGAATGAATGCTGGGGGATAGACATAGCGCAGGACGGAAGCAAAGTCGTTGCTGGATGCCACGACAAGTACGTTTACTCTGTTGACAAATCCGGAACGCTGTTATGGAAATATGAAGAGCCTGCAATGATTAGAAGCGCATGCCTGTCCAAGGACGGGACAAAGATTCTTTCAGGAGGATTGCAGAAGCTTCATCTTTTCAATTCGCAAGATGGTAGCAAGCGAGATGTGAGCTGGATCGATGAATGGTTCCGGAATTGCGCATTCTACAGCGATGACTCAGGATTCATTGTGGGCGCGCGAACCGTCGCAGCGTTTAACATCAACGCGAACAAGCTCTGGGATTACGTAATAGGCGAGTTCCCGATGTTTTTGGGCGTTGACAACTCAAAGAATGTCTATGCGAGCGGAAAAAGCAGGACATTGTTCTCGTGGGATGCGCAAGGCGGGTTGCGCTGGAAGCACAGGATTCCCGACCATGTCGCAGGGGCAGGCGCTTCGACGCCTGACGGAAGCAGGATTGCGATAGGGACAGTGGGAGGAATGGTTTATCTTTTTGACAACGCCGGGAACCTGTTGTGGAAGAGGAATACAGGGATTGCCGGCGAGCAAGGGACGGTGGGGCATAACGCAGTCGCGATTTCACCTGACGGAAAGAGGATAGTAGCTGGCACTGCGCCGGGCAATTGCGTTATCGTGTACAATGAAAACGGCACAATGGTCTGGAAAAGTTGCGAACAGGCGCAAAAAATCACAGGCTTGCTGGAAGGCGCGACAAACGTGCAGATTTCCCCCGACAACAGCAAGGTAATCGCATCATACGGCGACAATTACGTTAGGATGTTTGAAGCGCTGTAACTCGTATATTAATCAGTTTCTTCCATACTATCCGTATGAAAAACCGGGTTGTCGGGTTTCTGGTAATAGGAATCGCGCTATTGATAGGGTTCGTGATATACTCTTTCAACAAGGCGCTCACTGATATCGTGAATACCGCCTGCTCGCATGGGGCCGAATGCCCGATGTGGGGGTCAATAGAGTTCCAGACAAACATAAGCATAGGCGTGATGGCGCTGATAGTGCTGATAGGGTTGTATTTGGTGTTTTTCGGCCAGGACGAGAGGATAATCACAAAATTCAAGAGAATACAGACAAAACCGGAAAAGAAAGAATTGACAAAAGAGAGTTACACGGAAACAATGAAAACGCTGGATGCGGAGGGAAAGCTGGTCCTTGAGAAAATAATCGAGGCGCAGGGAACCATGTTCCAGTCAGACATAGTCGAGAAAACCGGATTGAACAAGGTCAAAGTCACGAGAATCCTTGAC
>JAZDGV010000084.1:0-2238 GCA_043806535.1 Candidatus Aenigmatarchaeota archaeon | reverse complement strand
GGTGCCCTGCGTTATGTTCTGAGGTTTTGTCTCGAACGCCACGAGCCATGCGACCATGCGCGATATCGGCTCCTCTACAACTATCCCGGTGGCAACGACATTTCCTTCGTTCTTCACAGTGATAGAAACATCTTTTTCTGTCCAGCTCTTTGTCTCGGTTTTTATGTGCGGGACGTTTATCACCGAGTTGACAGTGAATGCAGTCTGGTTTAGGATAATTATCTCGCCTACGCTTGTCCTGAGCTCCACATTCACGCGGTGCGCGCCGGACGCCTGATACTTGTCAAGCTGTATGGGAATCTTCAGCGATTTGAGCTCGTTGCCGTTCAAATCAACAGGAACAGACTGCCCTTTCTTCTCGCCTGTCGGCGACGTAATCGAGACATCGAGCGTATACAGCTCTTGCGTTTCCGCCAAGTTCTTAACAGACGCTAAAACATTCACAACCGCTCCGGGGTTGTAGGAGGACGCGTCCAGCGCGAAGTTTTGTATCGCCACCGGATATTTCAAAAGTATCGAAAGAAACAGTTCTACGCTTGCTGTCAATGATGCATTGGAAAAGGATTCGGCTTTGAAAATGTACCTGTAAACGCCTTGGCTTGCGCCTATCGGGGGCTTCAAAGTGATTTTGACGTTTTCGTTCCCGCCGGCCGGTATTATCACGTTGCTCTTGTCTATGTCGACCCAAGCCGGGTATGTGCCCGCATACGACAATAGGAACCTGTCCTGCGTTGTCTGGTCGTTATATATGGTGGCCATGTAGCTTTGAACGGTTCCAGCATAAGCCTCTTGGCTGCTTGGCGTGATGCTTACTCTCGCCTGCGCCAATACCGGCGAGGATATCAGGGTTAAAACGATGAATGCGAGCAACAACAGCCTTGTCTTCAAGATTTTCACCTTATTTGAGCGTCAAGTTGCTAAAAGATGGTTTTTCGGCAATATATATTTTCAACATCGCCCATGCGCCGAAAATGCCCGATCCCGAGGTAAAATCCGCGAAGTGATTCTCGGGTTTATGAGAAATCCACGCCGCGCGCCTTCAGCGCTTTCTTCAACTGACGTACAGATTCAAACAGTATCGCATTCATGCCGATTTTTCTGGCCGCATCGACGCATATTTTCTGGTCATCGATGAAGACGCATTCGTCAGGACGCATTTTAAGTTTTTTCAGCGCTATCCTGTAGATTTTTTTGTCCGGTTTTGTCACGCCAAGCTCGTGCGATAGAATCACATGGTTGAATGGCGCATACAACCCCTTCCTCTTGAAGCTGTCGGAATTGAGCGGGTCGGAGTTGGATAGAACGGCTAGGGCGTAGCGTTTTTTCAGCCTTTTTACCAGGCGCGCCATTTCTGGTTGCAGCGCATAGGTCGACGTCCACAATGATTTTATCCTTTTCATCTGTGCGCTTGTGATAGGAACTCCGAGGCATTTACGGAAACACTCCTCAGCGCTTATAACCCCTTGGTTGTATTTCCTTACAAACACTCTCAGGTCGGTTTCGCGAAAGAATTTTTTAATCCCGAGCATCTTGCACGCTTTTCTGGCGAAAGACACCAAGCTTCCGCTGAGGTAGGTTCCTCCGACATCGAAGATAACAGCCTTTATCATACGTAACCCGTTCATTGAAGCGCTCGGTCAGAGTGCCGTTTTTTCCAGCACAACCTTGTTCGTCAAGCCATAAGGATAGCGCTTGAGTATTTTCCTCATCTCAAGCCTTACCAGCGCCCTATGGACTTTGACTTTTGACAATCCCGTCTCCCTGACCAGCTGGTTCTGGTTGATTTTCCCGTTTGCCTTCTTGAGCTCATCGATGATAACCTTCTCTTCAGGCGTCAACAACAAAGAGCTTATGTCCTCCTTCGCGGATTTCAATTCCTTCTCCCTTGTCAGGCGCCAAATCGATACGCCTCCAAGCGTGGAAGTTATGCCGACAAGCAAAAACATCAAAGACAGCGGCGATGTCAAGCCGGCTTCGGGCCTTGGCGGCCCCATTGCTCTCTCGCTTGCAAAAGACCTGTTCAATTGAAGCGAATTGTTGTCAATCCATCTTTCCCTGGCAAGCGTAAATGTCTCAAGCCCCCAGAACGCGGAATACGCCTGAAAAACGTACAAAAGCAGCGAAAAGCCGCCGACCAAGAAAAGCATTATCATCACAATCGAATGCTTCAAATATTTTTTTTCCATCTCAACACCACTGGTTTCAGTTGGTTTCTTGTTTCAACTCGTTTCAGGTAAC
>JAZDGV010000083.1:0-2219 GCA_043806535.1 Candidatus Aenigmatarchaeota archaeon | reverse complement strand
GGAGAAGAAAAAAATCGTAATCAAGCTCGGCGGCTCGTTCTTGTTTGACAAGGGGCCCAACATCAAATATCTCAGGGACTTGGCTGATTTGATGAAAACCCTTTACAAAAATTATTCAATAACGGTCATCGTGGGCGCCGGCTCAACCGCCCGAAACTACATCCTTGCCGCGCGAGAACTTGGCGCCAACGAATCGTATTACGACCTAATAGGCATTGATACCTCCAGATTGAACGCGAGGTTGTTTATCTCTGCGTTAGGCAACATGGCGTACAAGGAGCCGTGCAGGAACTTCGAGGATATAGTTATCGCCGAGTCGTCGGGAAAAATCGTGGTTATGGGCGGATTGGTGCCAGGCCAGTCGACGGACGCTGTCGCCGCCGAAGTCGCCGAGTACATAGGCGCTGACAAGCTTGTGATTGCCAAGGATGTCGATTACATCTATTCGGACGACCCGCGCAAGAATCCGGATGCAAAACGGCTAGAGAAAATGACGCGAGAAGATCTCGTAGAATTGGTATCAAAATCGCGCATGCGCGCCAAGGACTATTCCGTGATAGACCTTGTCGCGGCGCAAATAATTTACCGCGCCAAGTTTTCCACGGTTGTTGTGAACGGGCGCGGGGTGAAGAACATAGAGAGCGCGGTGCTCGGAAAGAAATTCGTAGGCACTGAGATTGTCTAATTGGCGTCGAGCGGCGGGGCGTCAACGCTTGGCTCATACTCCCGGTCGAAAAGCATCTGAAACAGCCTTTTTCCGATAGCGATGCTCTTTTCGGTTTCAATTGGGTGTGCGTCAAAGATTTTCTGCTCCATTCTCATCCATTCTATATCCTTCTCGCGCACAACTCGGATCAGCGGCTCCAGGTGGTCCATCGCATTGAAGAATGGGGAAATAAGCACGTCCAGATTGTCGATGTCTCTCAGGCTTTCTTCATTGACAAGCATCACCGGCTCCTTGGCTTTTTCTTCGTGCTTGCCGAAGCTCAAATAATAAAACAGGCATTTTTTCTCGCTTTTGTTCGGCGGCGGCTTGGGATAGAAGCGCGAGTCTGCGATTTGCAGTCCGCTCGCGCAAAGCATGCCGATGTATTTCGGCGCTTCCATGTAGATTGTGTGAATTGGCAGAAAATGCGAACGGTTGTTGATGCGCATGTACGACAGGTTTGTGTTGACCGAAACGCGGAACGACGCCTTGTCGATCAACGTGTTGATTGCATCGCGGGCATAGCCCATTTTAACATAATATCATCGAAAGGATTTATCTTTCTCAAAAATTTCCTTCACAAAAACCAGAATGTGCCGAATAGTTGCGTGGTAAAACGCCAGATTGCTTTGGCGGCGGCATAATATAATAGGAGAATTAGATGAGCTTCTTCCCAGATTTGTCGTAGATGTGTATCGCATTGACCGGGCAGGCTTCAGCCGCTTGCTGGTTGCAACCAACATCATCCAGCTCCAGCGTTTCTGTTGAATCCGCTGCTTTGGCGCCTTTCAAAACGCTTTTGCCGCTGCCGCCAAGCTTCCAGAAATCGCCGCACGCAACAGCGCATGCGCCGCAACCGATGCAGCTTTCCTTGTCAAGTTCGACTTTGAATTTGGTAGCCATAAAAATCCTTTTTGATTATTGACCATAAATGTTCTTATAACCCGTAATTCGGCAGGATGTGATTTCTTCTTATTTGCGCAAGCACGCCCCTTGATTTGTATTCCATGGGTTGATATGCGCCAAAGCCATTGCCTTTCGCAAGCGCCTTTAGATAAAGAAACGCCCTTCTTGAGCCGCGCCTCGCGCTTTGGTAAAAACCTGACGCTTGTTCATACGGTCGCATTCTTAGAATTAATCGCGGTTTTCTTAAATGGTTATGTTGTTAGAAATCGATTATTGCCGAATTCTAGGCTTGTGAAGGGGCTTACCTGATGTAACTGCCGCCCGAAGATTCCTCGCCTTTCGGCTGCACAGTTGGGACAGGCAGCGGCAACGGCAATTGGAGATCTTCCGCAAGCAACAGGACTTTGCTGAGGCATTTCCTGAAAAGCACGTTCAAAACTTCGATCATGACAGGCTCTGGCAGCGCTTTGTTCTTCTTCCATTCGTTGAGCGATTTCTTCATGTCATCATCTAGGTAGAGAAGCTCACCGACCAGTTTGATTGACGCTGCGTCGGGCTCATAATCCGTGATAAATTCGAAACCTATGACAAGGGCTTTCTTGTCGCT
>JAZDGV010000082.1:0-5012 GCA_043806535.1 Candidatus Aenigmatarchaeota archaeon | reverse complement strand
TGTAAATGACCCCGCAGGCGACCCGAATGATCCGAACACGCCGCTTGGAAGAGCGGTTGGCGGCGAGAAGGAAACAAGGGAACTTTTCATGAAATACCCGCTCGGCGACGGCGGAAAGCTGCTGGAAAAGAGGATTGAGAGAAACCCGTTCAGAAGACAGCATCCTTACGCCCCGTATCAGGCAAAACAAATTTCTTTCAAGCGAGAATAGATTGTTTATTAAAAAATCAGAATTTTTCATCTGTCGGCGGGTCTCCGATAATCCCATTTCGCCCTTCCCGGCGCATCCTTCAGCAATCCGAAATACCCGAGCGCGGCGTCAAGGATAGCAACTTCGCCCGAGCGGCTAGTGTACCTGCACCAACCATGACCAGCATCCGCAGTCTCGTTCCTGTCAACGCTAACTTTGCCGCGCAATATGCCGTTCTTGATAAATCGTTCCACCAAGGCTGCGCTGGCCAACTCATAGTGCCTGCAAATCCCCTGTTTCTCGCCTATGAAAACATCGAGAATTATCATGCCGTCCTTTTTCACGCCGTATCTTGTCAAAAGATCGTTTATGGATTTTTCATCGCCGTTTGGCATCGCCTCAGAAACCACATCGTAAACCGCTTTCAAGACTTTCGACCTGTCTATCACATTTCCTTCGGTCGCCCGCGCCTTTGCCTGTTCGTAGAGTTTTTTAAGCTGGACGCCTTTCTCGAAATCCACAAAAACGGCTTCCCTTTGCCCGGAGCCCAAATACACTCCATTGTCTATAGGTGAATCCCGCTCTATTATGCGCCTCCCCTGATAATAATCAACGCCGTTCCTGCGCTCGATCTTGTGTTCTCTCTCCAGTCGCGCGCGCATTGCTTTGGTCTTGCCCCAGTCAGTCATCGAACTCACTTAATATAATTTAGTCCGTCTCCGCCAATAAAGATTTCTGCTTGAATTGTTTTTCCTCGACTTTCCCGCTCAATTGCTCCTTCACAGACTTTGCCACTCCGGCGCCGACTAGGAACGCGAGCGTTTGCTCCGGCGCGCCGCGCAAATCCTCAAGAGTCTTGAATCCGGCATTGAACAGGTGCCTGGCGCGCACGCGCCCGATGTCGCGAAGCTTGACCAGCGCCAGCAATTCCTCGCTGATTCCGTACGCCATGCGAACCCTGGTTTTCCTCACATGTTTTATAATTTCATTGGCGCCCAACAGAAGCGCAAGTTCTTGCGCCGAGTACAGGAGCCAATCAACGATATTCAGTTTGGAATACAGCTCGCCTGGCATCAAACGATACCTCTCAAGCATCTGCTCCTCCGTCGCCTCATTCGCCCAGTCGCGAAACATCATCGCAGTTTTGAAAGAGCGCAGAAACTCGTCGTACTCATAATCGAATTCGTCCGGAATCGCATGCAATATCTGCTTTTCAATGCCTGCCATCGCCTGTGCGATGACTTTCAAGTCAGTTGACTTGACGGATAACAAAGGCCTTAGCTCCAGCGCGTTTGAGAGCAATTCCAGAAGTATGAAGTCCGCATTTCTTGCGAATTCTTCATCCACGACATTCTCATGAAAAATCTTCAATCCGACTGTGAAGTTATAGGCTGTCTGAGGGTCTATGTACAATTCTGACACTCGCTTACCTATCAACGTCGCCTTCAATCGCCCGGCGCCCGATAAAATGAATCCGAAGTCCTTTAGCAGCTCTATGATTTTCTCGATTTTTTCAGCCAAGTCTGTCGATGAGCCGTATTGAAAGCCGTAAAAAGTCTGCGCAAAAAACTCGGAAAGCGAATCTATGGATGAGCAGGTTCCAGACGCTACCAACGACAATATGTGCATCCTCAATATGGGCTCGCTCGCGAGCTTTGAGGAGATTTCTTCGGGCTCGCCCATCACGTAGCGCTCGAAAAGCTCCTCCGCCTCGTCCAAGCTTTTCGCAACCAATATGGATTCGCCATAGTCGTCAAACTGGGGGCGTCCGCATCGCCCGACCATCTGCTGGTAATCGAGCACAGGGATATATTCGTAGCCGATGACAGGATTGTACCTTTTGACATCGCGGATGATGGCGCGGAACGCCGGGAGATTGACGCCTTGCGCCAGCGTAGGTGTTGCAGATATTATTTTTATCAAGCCCGACTTGAAGTTTTTCTCGACCAATTGGCGCTGCTTTGCGACAAGGCCGGCATGATGGAACGCAGAACCATTCCGCACGCAGGCTGCCAGGCGGGCGCATTGTTTCGTGGGATTGTCCAACGCGCCGAGGATTTGATTTGACGCGTCCGAAAGTTTCTGCTTCTCATCCGCAGACAATGATGTTTTTATCTCGTCTCCGATTTTCTCCGCCGCCGCTTCCGCTGAGCGCCGCGTTGAGACGAATACGAGCGCTTGCTTTTTCCTGCTGACGGTGTCCTTGGCTATGGACGTTTCAGGCGCATCATCGCCGACTTCAAACCCCTCTTTTCCGACAAACTTGACTTTTTTCTCGGCGTAAACGCCTTCAAAAAGCTTTACCGGGCGATAGCTCGATTTGACCAGCTTTGCATCGAGCCAATCGGCTATGTCGCGGCAGTTTCTGATTGTCGCTGACAATGCCATTATTTGCGCGCGGGATATTTTCCTAAGCTTTGTGAGCAATATCTCAAGCGTGGGTCCGCGATTGAACTCCCCTATCGCGTGGATTTCGTCGGCTATGATAAGACCGACGTTTTCGATCCATGGCGCGCCGTGGCGCAGCAATGAGTCCATTTTTTCGCTTGTGCATATTATCACATCGTATCTCTCGAGCCAGGCGTCAGCGCTATCCATATCACCGACTGATATCGCGGTCTTAACGCCAAGCGGTTCATATTTTTCCTTGAATTCGGCGTATTTCTCGCTTGCCAGCGCTTTTAGGGGGACTATGTACACGACTTTTTTCTTTTTGTTCAGAACGCAATTGACAGCCGCAATCTCCGCGACGAATGTTTTTCCGCTCGCTGTCGGCGCCGCTATCACCAGGTTGTTTTCAAGCGCCCCGGCGCCAAGCGCGCTTTCCTGCACCGGATTGAGCTTTTCAAATCCTGATATCCTTGACAGCTCGGCGACAATGTCGTCTTGAGAACGCATGAGAGAAGTTTGTCGGCGCGCTTATTTTAAATAGATTCCATCCGCTGTGCCGATAAAAATCATCCGACCAAATCGGACTTGGCGCCAGGAATCCATGGCTTGATTTCCTCAACGCTTATCGCATCTATCGCAGGCTTGTGTTCTGGCGCCGCTTTGAGCATTATCCTGTTCTTTATGTCCGCGCATAATTCATCTATGTTCTTTTCAGCGCCAGGCGTGAGCGTGACGAAGTAATTGGAATTCTTGCGTGTCGCAAGCACTGGCCCGGTAATGAGTTTTGCCGTCTTATTCTGCGCGTCCACAAAAACTCCTATGCATAATTTCTGCTCGACTTCCTTGAACCAGATTCTGGGCTCGGCGATAAAGAAATAGCCCTTCGCAAGCAACTCGCCTGTCGGAATAATCTTCTGGAGTTGGTTCTTTTTGACGCAAAAGGCGCCCGCGTCTTGCGTCCAATGGTTTGAGAACGCGGCTGCAAACTCGACCGCTTCCTTTATCGATATCTCGCTCGCGCCGGATTTCAACGCGACCCACGCCGCGTCCACGAAGTTCGCGCGGACGAATATGTCCGCGTCCTCCATCTTGGCGAAAAGCGTCTCATGCGTTTTGGCGCTGCGCGATATGAAGACGGGCGTGCCGTCCGACGACGTGAAAGCGAAGAATTTCTCAGACCATTTCATTCTCCTGGGCGCTTCCATAAAACCTGACCGCCTCGCGATTTCAAAGATCTATTTCTGTTTCTTCGTCTTTTTCGACAGCTCGACCTGCTCTTCGACCTTCCTTTTTATGTCGCCCAGCGTCGCGCCGAAATAATTCTCAAAATCCTGCGTGACAAATATTTCCTTTGTCCTGCCCTTTTTCTGGGTCTTTATCAATCCCCGTTCCTCGAGCTTTTTGATGTAATTGTAGACTTTGTTTCCCTGCGCTTTCACAAGGTACGATTGAGTCGTCGGGTGTTTGTAGACAATCAGCGCAAGGGATTTGAGCATGCCATCCGGAAGGTCGGAGTAAGGCGACAGATGCGCGACTTTCTCAATAAGCTCGGTTTTCACATGCATCATCCAGCCTGCCGGCGACTGCAATATCTCTATTCCTCTGGTAGTATATTCGTCCCTTAATTTCTCTATCATTCCCGGAATTTCTCCGGGCGTCGCTTTCAATATCTCCGCAAGGTGCTCGTTGCTGAGCGGGTTGTGTGACATGAAGAGCGCGGCTTCGAGGAGATTCTTTTGCTTATCGTCCATTTTTATTAGTTTTCAGCCAGCCGCTTAAATATTCGCCGCAAGCAGAATTCCGATGATTTATCGGGGCGCCGCCGCCAAGAAAGCTTATAAATAATGAAACCGATTATGCTTTGTTATAACCTTCAGTGTCAGACTGAAGCAGACCTTTGGTCTGCTTCTGTTTGCGAGAAGGTTAATCAAGAAACCGATGGTTTTTCGATTCACAAGACATATTTGTCTTGTGCATGGAAACAACGGTTTCCATTGAACCCTTTTCCTAAAAGGGTTAAAGGAGGTATGAAAATGTATTCGTACAAGAATCAGAGAGGGCAGACTTATTACCTGCACCAGAGGGGAAAACTGTTTTTCTTCTCAAAGGATCCGCAGGGAGGGATAGAGATGCCGCCTGGGCGAATAGTGAAGGAGAACCCCAGAACAGGCTTGCCTCTTTTGGCAAAGTCTGCATAAAAACAGAATGACATGCGTGCCAGCAGAAATTCTGTCTGATGCCGCATGTCTCTTTTATATTTTTTCAAGAATTACTGAAATCAATATTTCTTTTCCCACATCGGGTAGACATTCATTTCCCATTCGAGGTATTTTTCAAGGCGCTTCCTTTTTTCAGCCATTTTCGCCCTTTCTTTCATGCGCTTTTCAAACGCCCTCGACAACCTGCCGCATAGCAGTCGCGATTTTTCAAG
>JAZDGV010000081.1:0-13799 GCA_043806535.1 Candidatus Aenigmatarchaeota archaeon | reverse complement strand
GTTATGCCGTTCGAGAACAAGGAAGGAAAACAAGTCATTTACACGCCCTGATTATTGTCGGTCTTAAATCTTTTTCGGGCGTATTATGGTTAGATTTTCATGCCACAGTTGGGAGAACAAAAAACAACGCCGAATGTGATTCTTGTTAGCACGAAGCCCGGCAAAAAGGATGCGGTTGCAGATTCTTTGATAAGTGACGCGAGAGAAGATCTGGGAATAGAAATTAAGGGCTCGAGATCCGTAAAAAGATTTTCCATAGACATACCTCTTTCTTCACAACAATTGGAGCAAATAAAAGAAATCGTGACGGACCCGGTCACACAGGAATCGGAAATAAACAAGGAGCCTGACATAAATTTTGACCAACTCGCCCAAATTTCTTTAAAGAAAGGCGTTACAGATACCGAAGGAAGAACCCTGAAAGAGATAATTGCCGATGCGGAGCGAATATCCCCATCAAACGAGGAAAAGGTCTACACATCGACCCAGTACGCTTTGGTTGGTGTCAGCAAGGAAGAAGCGGAAAGGATCGCGAAGGGCATTGCGGCAAACACGCTGATACAAGACACACGTGTGCTGGGCAGGGAATGGGACAAAAGAGCGGGCATGTTCGAAATTCCCCGCATTGAAGTCGGACAAAAGATTGTAGTCGATTACCTTAATCTTAACATCGACGACACCAAACTTGAAGAAATTGGAAGGAGGGGATTCAGAAACAGAAAATCCGAGCGCCTAGAAACGGGCGTCGAATATCGCGGACCGCTTTCCATGAATCTCAGGGAAATGCACACCATACGCGACTACTATCACAAAACAAACGTAGTTGAGCAAAGAAGGCTTGTCGGATTGGCAAATGACCCGACAGACGTCGAGATTGAAGTCTTGGGGCAGACATGGTCGGAACATTGCAAACACAAGATATTCAATGCACGTGTCAGATACAAAGACAAGGAAACCGGCGAAGAGCTTGAGATCGACAGCCTGTTCAAGACATTCGTAAAAGGCTCTACGGAAAGAATCGGACAAATGTCAAGGTGGAGGAACAATCTGGTATCGGTTTTCACAGACAACGCGGGCGCAATAACATTCAACAGGATGTACAACATCGTGATGAAGGTCGAGACGCACAATTCACCTTCCGCAAAAGATCCTTATGGAGGCGCAATAACAGGCGTCAATGGCGTTCATCGCGACGTCTTCGGGTTCGGTCTGGGCGCCGATATGATAGCAAGCACCGATGTGCTTTGTTTCGGCAATCCTTTCTATGACGGCTATGTGCCAGCGACAGTCCTGCATCCAAGACGCGTGCAGAAAGGGGTTATCAAAGGAATAGAGCATGCCGGAAACAAAACAGGAATTCCGACCATCAACGGCTCCATACTATATGATGACAGCTTCATGCCAAAGCCGCTTGTGCATGTAGGCGCCATAGGAATAATCCCGAAAAAAATAAACGGGAAGCCTTCGCACATAAAGAAAATAGACGCGGGAGACTTCGCTGTCATGATCGGGGGTCGTGTAGGAAAGGACGGCATCCACGGCGCCACATTCTCTTCAGAAACGCTCCATGAAGGTTCGCCTTCTTCCGCAGTTCAAATCGGCGACCCGATTGTCCAAAAGCGGGCAACCGATTTCATGCTCAAAGCCCGCGATCTGGGATATTACAAAGCAGTCACGGACAATGGCGCGGGAGGATTGTCGTCATCCATCGGAGAACTGGCGCAATTGTCAGGCGGATGCGAGATTTACCTTGACAAAGTGCCATTAAAATACGAAGGTCTTCAACCATGGGAAATACTGATATCGGAATCGCAGGAAAGGATGAGTCTGGCGGTTGATACCGCCAAAATCAACGATTTTCTGGAACTCGCGAAGAAGATGCGCGTGGAAGCGACAATAATCGGGAAATTCACGGACAGCAATAAATTCATTGCGAAATACGGGGAAAGGACAGTCGCGCATCTTGATATGGATTTCCTCCACAACGGCGTTCCGAGAATGGATTTGGAAGCGGAGTGGGAAAGGATATGGCACAGGGATGACCCTGCGATAGCAAACGATTCTGACTTGACCTCGGACTTGGCGCGACTGCTGGCAAGACCGAACATATGCAGCAAGGAAAGATTTGTTAGAACATTCGATCACGAAGTGAAAGATGCGACGGTCGGCAAGCCTTTCACGGGAAAGTTGAATGACGGTCCTGCAGATGCGGCTGTTCTCAGGCCTCTCTATAACTCTTACGAGGGGATGATAATATCCCACGGAATCAATCCAAGATACAGCCACATTGACACTTATCACATGGCCGCGAATGCGGTAGACGAGGCGATACGCGGGGTAATAGCGGTCGGAGGAGACTTGGACCGCGTTGCACTGAATGACAATTTCTGCTGGCCTTCGCCGCTTGAGGACAAACACAAGATGGCGCAGCTTGTCAGGGCAAACAAAGCTTTGTATGATTATACTGTAGAATTCGGAACTCCTTGCATATCCGGAAAGGACAGCATGACCATAGACACCAAGTTCAAGGACGAGAACGGCGTTGAGAGAAAAGTTTCAGGACTCCCAAGCTTGTTGATAACAGCGATGGGCAAGATGAAAGACGCAAAGAAAATAGTTTCGATGGATGCGAAGTTTGCCGGGGACTTGGTCTATGTGCTAGGCGTTACAAAGGACGAGATGGGAGGTTCCGAATATTATTCAATGTACAACGCAATCGGGGACAGCGTTCCAATTGTTGACGCGAAGAGGGCAAAAAGGCTTTACAATGCGCTCAGCCGCGCTACAAGAGAGGGCGTGGTCGCGTCGATACATGATTGTTCACAAGGCGGACTCGGTGTTGCTCTCGCCGAGACGGCGTTCTCCGGAGGTCTCGGCATGGAAGTCGACCTATCCAAAATTCCGAGAGGCGGTGTCGACAAAAATTACAAGGCGTTGTTCTCGGAATCAGCGAGCAGGTTCGTTGCCACAATCAATCCGAAGGAGAGGGAGAGGTTCGAGAGCATGATGAAAGGAAACGCATATGCCAACATAGGCTATGTGGCAAGCGATAATATTTTCAGAGTCAGAGGCATCGACGAAAGGTATGTTGTGAACGCGAATGCATATGACCTGAAAAACGCGTGGCAAAAAACATTCAAGTGATGCGCATGGAAAAGGAAATGGCCCGGGAATTGTATATGCCGACTTCGCTGGTTGTTACAGGAGACGGTGTCAATTGTGAGAAAGGCACGGCAAATGCGTTGAGACTCGCGGGTTTCAAGACAAAGACAATCACAATTTACGAGCTCGAAGACAGAGACGATGATATAAATAATTATGACCTTGCCGCCCTTGTGGGCGGCTTCTCGGGAGGCGATGACTTGGGCGCAGGAACAGTCCAAGCAACGAAATTCATGAAATTCAGAGACAGTCTTTACAGGTTTGTCGAAGACAAAAACAAACTGATGATTGGAATCTGCAATGGCGCGCAGACCATGATGAAACTCGGATTGTTTAGTGAAGATTATAAGACGCGCGACACGACTCTGACATACAACGACAGAGGAAGCTTCTATTGCGGTTGGATAAAAGTCAAGGTCAATAAGGATTCTCCCTCTGTGTTCACAAAAGGGGTAGATCGAATGGATCTTATTGTCCGCCATGGAGAAGGAAGGTTCGACGTTCTTGACAATAGCGTCTTGGAGCGAATAAAGTCAAACAACCTTGACGTAATGCATTACATTGATGATAAGGGGGATGTTGCCGTACCCGGAAGCGCTTACAATCCGAATGGTTCAATGGACGGGATAGCAGGCGTTTGCGACAGATCCGGAAGAATTTTTGCATTGATGCCGCACCCAGAAACATCGTGGTCTGTCCTAAACCATCCGCAATATACAAGGATGAGAGAAGCGATGAAGCGCAGTTACATGGTCTTTGAGGATTACGACGGAGACGGGCTGGCGGTTTTCAGGAACGCAGGCAAATACCTCAGCAAAATTCGCCAAGGCTGACAAGAAAATATGCGGGGGGCCGGATTTGAACCGACGAAGGCACTAAGCCACAGGATTACATATCATCTGTTGCATGCCGCAACTCAAAACTTAAGATAAACTTAAGTCCTGCGCATTTGACCAATCAAGCCCGTTTTCCGCCCACGCTTTTCCATTTATGAACAGAAAAAGGGTGGCTTTGCTACCCCCGCCTGATTAGGCATTAACAATGAATGCTATTAATCTTTAATAAGACCATAAACCAAATCTTTAAGTTTGATGGAGACAACAAATATCAAAACAGCAAAGTGATTTCGAAATGAAAATATCTTTTCTCGGTGCAGCCGGCGAGGTGGGTCGCTCCGCTATCCTGGTCAGCGACAAGCAGAAGATACTCCTTGACTACGGCATCAAGATAAACCCCGATTCAAAGGGAAAGGGAATAGAGCTTCCGCACAAGACAGTCCCGGATTTTGTATTCATTTCTCACGCGCATCTGGACCACATAGGCGCTGTTCCATACCTCATAAAATACGGCTACAAAGGTTTGTTCTACTCCTCGGAGCTTACGTTCCAACTCGGGCGCATAATGCTCGAAGATTCCGCGAAGATTGCGCATGAGGAAGGATACCCGGCAAGGTTCGGCAAGGCTGACATCCAAAAGACGCTGGAGAGGAGGTTCGCGATGAACTACGACAAGCTCGTGAACTTCGGCGATTTCTCTGCGAAACTTGTTGACGCGGGCCACATACCGGGATCAGCCGGGATTTTCATGAAGTTCAACAGCAACAAGAAAACCCTGTTTTACACGGGCGACGTGCGCCTTACGGACACAAAACTGATTCTCGGCGCCAAGAAAATACCGAAATGCGACATACTGGTAACAGAATCGACATACGGCGAGAAGGAACATTCCGACAGGAATGATGAAGAAAGAAGATTCGCGAACATTGTCAAGGAGACGGTCGAGCAGGGCGGAACTGTTCTTATCCCTTCGTTCGCGCTCGGAAGGGCACAAGAGATGCTGCTGATACTCCATCATCACATCAGCGATAAATATCCGGTTTATCTGGACGGCATGGCGCGCGGGACAACAGACGTCATAAAGAAGTATTATTCCAACCTGAGATATGAGGACGAGCTTGAAGAAGTGTGCAAAAAAGTCAGATTCATCAAGAACAACGAGGAGAGAAAGAAAATAGTGCAAAAACCCGGCATAATAGTCACGACCGCGGGCTACGTCCAGGCAGGGCCTTCCGTCTTCTACATGCGCGAGCTTTGCCTGAAGAAAGAGAGCTCGGTATTGATACCCGGGTTCCAAGTGGAAGGTTCACCTGGCAGAAAATTGCAGGAGACCGGAAAATACGTTTTGGACGAGGAGGAGATAACGGTCGGCATGCGCATAGAAAAATTCGACTTCTCCGCCCACGGCGACAGGAAGGAGCTTTTGGAAATAGTGAGAAGAGCGTCTCCTGAGAAAGTCTTCGTTGTTCACGGCGACAAGTGCAGCGAGTTCGCGTCCGATATCAGGAAAGACGGGATAGATGCGACAGCACCCGAGCTCGGCGAGGAGTTCGAGATATAAATTCCAAATCCGTATTGAATCGCCAGGTTGTTCGAACAAAGGCAAGGTAATATTTAAATACTTAACAATCAAAAAAAGCAAAAGGTGGTTTGATGCCTGAAGATTTAGACGAAGACGAGGATGAAGAGGAGTTGGACGACGAAGAGAAAGAGGACGAGGACGAAGAGTAGTAGTCCGGAAAAATTTTAATTTTCGAATTTTCAATCCGTGACCGCTATGAAAACGGCAGTTGCTGATAATTTTTGTATACGGGTTGCGGAAGGAGTCAAACCAAAACTTGAAATCGGCGCCAATTGATAAAAAACCGCCAAAATCTTGATTAAGCATATAAGCAACGAAGAATAATATATAATAATGACTGGTAGGCGGGCTAATACTTCTAATTTAAAGGATTCTATTGTCCTTGTGATGTCAAAATACAAGAACGACCCAATGAGCATTCAAAGGTTGAGTTTGCTGATATCCTTCGAAAACAACGGCGTCACGACTTCTTGGAAAACCGTGCAGAAACACGTCGACAAGATGGTAAAGGAAAGAAAATTGAGAACCGTCAAGCTTCCGAGCGCGGAAGAGCCAATAACAGGTTATCAGCTGAGAAACTGATTTTTTTGAAGACGGCTTGGCGATTGCCGGAATCTTTCTTACAAGGGATTAAAAGATTAAATATAGAACAAAATAATCTCTGATTGTGGTGTCTGTGGAACTTTACGACGTCATCATAGTAGGAGGAGGCGCGGCTGGGCTGACCGCCGCGATATACGCGGGAAGGAAGAATATGAAATCCCTGCTGATAACCGTGGAAATAGGGGGACAAACAAATTTGACGCCCCATATAGAAAATTACCCCGGTTATACCGCCAAGTCGGGTCCAGAGTTGATGAAGACAATGGAGCAGCAGGCGAGAAGCTTTGGCGCAGAATTCATTTTCGGAAAAGTCACAAGAGCAGAGAAAGACGGCAAGAACTTCTCAGTCACGACCTCGAGTGGCGACAAATACGCGTCCAGGACTTTGATTCTCGCAAACGGAAAAGTCCCAAAGACGCCGGGAATTCCCGGCGAGGAAAAGTTCATGGGGCGCGGAATCTCGACTTGCGCAGTGTGCGACGCCCCGATATTCAAGAACAAGACCGTCGCGGTGATAGGAGGGGGCAACTCCGCGCTTGACGCCGCAGAATTGGCGAGCAAATTTTCGAGCAAGGTGTATCTTGTCCACAGGCGCAACGAGTTCCGGGGCGACGAAATGCTTGTCAACAGGGTCAAAAAAATCAAGAACATAGAGTTCATCCTTAACCACGTGCCGGTCGAGGTGGTGGGGGACAAGTTCGTGAAATCGCTGGTAACAGCCGATGCGGCAACAAAGGAAAGGAAGGAGCTAAAAGTCGACGGAATTTTTGTCGAGATAGGCTACATCGTGGATACGGAATTCGTCAGGGGATTGGTCAGGCTCAATAGCACGAATGAGATAATAGTCGATAACCTTTGCCGCGCGTCCCGGCCGGGAATATTCGCTGCCGGGGACATAACAGACACCCCTTACAAACAGACTGTTGTGGCTGCGGGGTCCGGAGCAACGGCGGCTTTGTCGGCTTACAACTATTTGCAGAAGAGCGAGGGGGGTCAGGCAATCAGGTCGGACTGGTAAGCGATAGTCTGCTTCAAGACTGAACTGAAACGAGCAAAAAGGTGCTATGAATGGACATTGAAAAATCGTGGGAGGATTTTCCAGCGCTTCGGCAGAAAATCAACGGAAAAAAAATAATTTATTTCGACAACGCCTGCACGGCATTGAGGCCGAGGCAGGTGATTGAAAAGATGCTGGAATATTTCGAGAAATACCCGGGCTGCGTCGGACGCAGCGCCCACAAGTTCGGCACCATGGCAACGGAAAAGTTCAACGAATCCAGGGCGGCTGTCGCCAGATTTGTAGGCGCGGACGAAAAGGAAATAATTTTCACCAAAAACACCACGGAAAGCCTTAATCTGGTTGCCAATTCGATCGGGCTGAAGAAAAACGACGTCGTGGTCGCAAGCGACCGCGAACATAATTCAAACCTGGTCCCATGGCTTCTGCTGTCGGAAAGAATCGGGATTAAACATTCTGTAATCTCATCCAAGAAGGACGAGACATTCGACCTTAATGCGTTTGCGCAGGGCATGAGCAGGAACGTCAAAGTGGTGTCGATTGTGCATTCATCGAACATAGACGGTTATACGCTTCCCGTGAAGGACATAGCGAAAATATCGCACGACTACGGAGCGCTTGTCGTCCTTGACGGCGCGCAATCGGTTCCGCACAAAAAAATGGATGTGAAAAGGCTGGACATCGATTTTCTTGCGTTCTCCGGGCACAAGATGCTCGGGCCTTCCTGCGGCGTTTTGTACGGCAAATACCACCTCCTTGAGAAGTTGGACGCTTTCATGGTCGGCGGGGACACTGTGAAGAACACGACATATAGGAGTTTTGAGCTTCTAAAGCCGCCGGAAAGATTTGAAGCGGGGCTCCAGGACTATGCCGGAATAATAGGGCTGTCCGCGGCAATCGAATACCTGAACAAAATCGGGCTCGACAAGGTTGAAGCGCATGAGGTTGAGCTTAACAAAATCATAAACAAATCGGTTCTCGACACCGGCGTTGCGGAAATTGTCGGCGTCAAGGACGCTGCGCTGAGAGGCGGGATAACGTCATTCAACATAAAGGGCATCGGCAATCATGACATTGCGATGATGTTGGACCAGTCGAACATAATGATACGTTCCGGGTATCACTGCTGCCATTCCTGGTTCAATGCGAGAAAGATTGACGGCAGCGCAAGGGTTTCTTTATATTTGTACAACACCAAAGAGGAGGCTAAAGTGTTCGCCGAAAATATACAAAAGATATCGATGCTTGCAAAGTAAGCGTGCGCCAACATCAAAGGCTATGAAAGGTGAGCTATGAATGGTAATCTGCATTGTTGCGATGGTCGTGTTCGGATTTCTCGGAATATTTTCGGTGAGGTACAGACGCCTGTCCGCAGAGGCTTTCAATTGCGTTTTCAGGATGGTCACGCTCAGGAAATGCGAGTCCAAGCTTGACGAAAGGCTAAGGGCAAAGCTTGTCGGAAAGCTCATCGGCGTTCCGGCGCTTGCAAAGTTTCTGTACAAAAACTTCAAGTCGCTCTCATGGGTTTTCACGATACTGTTTTTTGCAAGCGCAATCCTGGCAGCGCAGGCTGTTTATAACCTGGCAACTTATGGAACATGCGACCCGGTGACAGGCAATTGCGTATTCGTTCCGGGCGGTTCAAACTGCGTCTCGGGGCAGTGCGAGCAAGCCAATTGCACGAACGCGTCGCAATGTTTGCTGAACTGCACCTGTGCGCCAGGCGTTTGCGCGCAGAAATGAAAAATTAATCCTAGTGCGCATGTGGTATTATGGACTTCTTCAAACTCGCGGAAGAGCGCAGATCAATACGCGCTTACAAGCCGGACGAGATAAGCGAAAAGGATTTCAAGATGATACTCGAAACGGCAAACCTGGCGCCGTCTGCTGGAAATTTGCAATCATACGAAATATTCGTCATACGTGACAGGGAAAAAAAGGAACATCTTGTCAAAGCGGCTGGCGAACAAGCGTTTATCGCTCAGGCGCCTGTGGTTTTGGTGTTTTGCGCATGCCCGTACAAGTCTGCGTTGAAATACGGCAAGCGCGGCTTGGAGATGTATGCAATACAGGATGCCACGATATCCGCGGCATTCGCAATGCTCGCAGCATCCAGCCTCGGGATAGGAAGCGTGTGGGTAGGCGCATTCGAGGATGATAAAGTTCTGGACGTGCTTGAAAACCCGAGGAACGTAAAGCCTGTCGCAATAATCCCGTTTGGCTATCCCGACGAGTCGCCTTTGCCGGGCGCAAGAAAACGCCTGAGCGAAATAGTGCATGAAATTTAACTAGGCATTGCGAAATCACTACTATGGACGAGTTCATTTTTGACAAAAAACTGAGGGCAGCGCCAAACCTCGCGGATTATGAAGCGGCGTTAAACGGTTTCAACTGGAACGCCTATCGCTCAGAATTGGAGTGGTTCGGCGACAAGCTTAACGCGGCTCACAACGCGGTTGACAGGCATGCGCGCACATGGCGCAAGAACAAGGTCGCCTTGTACTGGGAGGGCGACGAAAAAACCAGAGAGCTCACTTTTCTTGACCTTGCGCATGAGTCAAACAAATTCGCAAACATTCTTTCGGGCATAAATGTTAGAAAGGGCGATCGCGTTTTCATATTTCTTCCCCGCGTGCCCGAGCTTTACACATCTTTCTTGGGAATCATGAAAACTGGCGCGATAGCCGGAACAATGTTCTCCGCGTTCGGTCCTGTCGGCATCAAGGACCGGCTTGAAAACAGCGGCGCAAAAGTCATTGTGACAAACAGGGAGCTTTGCAAGCGCGTCGACGAAGTTAGAAGCGAGTTGCCGGAATTGAAGAACGTTATTGTCATAGACGACAAAGCGACCAAGGACGGCGAGATTTGCTATGTGGAGGAGATGAAAAAGGCTTCAAGGGATTTTGAAATAGAAAAGACTTCGCCAGAAGATTATTCATTTATGCTTTTCACCTCAGGAACGACAGGGAAGCCAAAGGGCGTCGTGCATCGCCATTACTCCATACTTCAAGAGCATATGACAGCGAAATGGGTTCTGGATTTGAAAGACGAGGACATACTCTGGTGCACAGCAGATCCGGGCTGGGTGACAGGAATCGCGTATGGCATCCTTGGCACTTGGTCAAACGGCGCCTCGTCGGTTGTTTTTGAAGGCCGCTTTGACGCCGAGAAGTGGTATTCCATTCTTGAGAAATACAATGTGTCTGTCTGGTATACAGCACCGACAGCGATAAGAATGCTCATGGCCGCGGGCGATGAGTTGCCGAAGAAATTCGACCTTTCGGCTTTGCGTCATTTGTGCTCTGTCGGAGAGCCGTTGAATCCAGAAGCGGTTAGATGGTCTGTGAAAGCCTTAGGGATCCCGTTCCACGACAATTGGTGGCAAACAGAAACCGGAGGCATTCTGATTGCGAATTATCCGTGCATGCCGATTAAACCGGGTTCGATGGGAAAACCATTGCCTGGAACAACCGCAGGAATAGTCGACGACAGCGGAAACGAATTGAAAGCGAACGAGGAAGGAAATCTGGCGATAAGGCCGGGCTGGCCGTCAATGATGGCCGAGATATGGAAAAATCCCGAGAAATACAACTCGTATTTTGTGAACGGCTGGTACATGAGCGGCGACAGGGCGTACAAAGACGTTGACGGCTATTTTTGGTTTGTCGGGCGCTCGGACGACATAATCAAGACGTCGGGCGAGCGTGTAGGACCGTTCGAAATCGAGTCTGTGTTGATTGAGCATCCCGCGATAGTCGAAGCGGGCGTGATAGGAAAACCCGACGCAGTGCGCGGGGAAATCGTCAAAGCGTTTGTAGTGTTAAAGAAGGGATTCCTGCCTTCCGACGCGCTGAAGCAGGGGATACAGGAATTCGTGAAGAAGCGCTTAGCAGGGCACGCGTATCCGCGCGAGATAGATTTCATCGGCGTGCTTCCCAAGACGCGCTCCGGAAAAATCATGCGGCGGGTTTTGAAGGCGAAGGAGCTGGGGTTGCCGATAGGCGACACTTCAACGCTGGAAGAGTTCTGAGAAATTTATAAGCCTGGAAAAATAAAACTTCTAAAGGTGATTCGATGGTTTTTGGAAAGTTTTCCAAGGGAATGAAAACGTGCATGTGCGGAAAGGCTCTGGCATTTCTCGGATTGGGCGCAATCATCGGCTACAACTTCCGTGGGATGGACTGGAACATCTGGGGCTGGGCATTGGTTATAATCGGAGCTATATTGCTTGGCATGTGCAAGTGCAAAAAAATAAAAAGGTGATTCGCAGTGTTCGAAATGCAGAAAATAAAGAAGATGAGTCCGCGTTCGCTCAAGATGTGGGCTGCAGGTAAATTCTTGGTCGGCATCGGTCTTGGCGCATTGCTGGCAATAAACTTCCAAGGAATCGATTGGAACATGTACAGCGTGTTGTCAATGATACTGGGAATATTGCTGGTTTTGAAATCCCATTGTGCGAAGAAATAAGACAAAAAAAAAATAAAATTGAAAGCGTGCGCGATTTGCGCCCGCTTTCTTTTGCAATTAAATCCAAACTACTTTCTTGTTAGCTTTGAACTAATAGAAATGTTAGTTTAGAATTTCTTGTGGTTCTGGAAGCAGTCTCTGCAATAGACAGGTCTTCCCTCTGTTGGTTTGAAGGGAACTTCTGTCTCCTTACCACAATCCGAGCAAACTGCCTTACTCATTTCCCTCGGACCAAAGCTTCTGCGGCTTCCGCCGAAATTTCCAAATGCCATTTTCTTTTTCACCTACTTTTACTCTTCGCACGGGTCTGTTTGGTTTTTGAACGCCCCCACGAAGGCTTTTATTCGATACCATAGAAACCGCACAGAAAATCGTAAGATTTTCAGAAGCAGGTTCTACTGTATCTATGCTAATAGGACCAGCTTAATATTTAAAGATATGCCACGGGAGGTTTCCGACAGCGCAAAGTTGCTCGAAAAATCAGGTTTTACCCGTATTGGCGCCAGCTGTATTTGCACTTTGTGCAGCGGAAGAAAAGAGTAGGCGCCTCGTCTGCGCTCCTTGTCTGCTGCAGCCACCAATACGCCTCGGTATGGTCGCATTTCGGACACGGTATCGACGTTTTTGGAAGGCCCAGGAATTCCTTCTCGATAACCGTCACGGAAGGACACTCTTTTGGTATGTGCTCGGCAATTTTGAACGACTTTTTCGAGTATGGTTTTTTTGCGCCGCAAACCTTGCACACCAGAATTACCTTGCTTCCCTTCTTTTGGGGTATCATCACGCTGGAGCACTTTTGACAAAAGTCCATTTTTCACACGGCTCTTTGAGCGTTTATTGTTTGCACTCTTATGGCGGAGCATCCTTTTATGTCTTTCCATCCATGTTTCCGCGTTTTTGCATGCGCTATGCGATTATAACTGTCGGCATCAGGCTATAATAGTTTTTTGGCCCACGCAAAGTAAAGCAGCGCTGATACTATGGCGAGCAGCGTGAGATTTCTCGGGCTTGTCGGCAGCAGGTATTCGAATACCGCGATTTTCACCCAGCCGAGATAGGGTATCACAAAAAGAACTTTCCCGATTATCTGGCTCTTCTCTATTTGCTTTTCCCAGTCGTGCTGCATCCCGCGGTTATTGTCGCCGAGCGTCTGGTATGTGCCATCATCGTTAATTTTTATTACCCGGTGTATCACAGGTATCGCCTCGCTTGGCGTGTCGAATACTATCACGTCGCCGATTTGCACGTCGCCGTTTATCAGCACCGCCAAATCTCCTCTGCTGATGTTCGGCTCCATCGAAGTGGACATCACGTCAATAATCGGCATCCTTGTGCCGAAAAGAGCTCCGAGAATTATGTATATCACTACAGCCAGGGCGGCTCCGAACAATACGTGCCCGATAGTCTCCGAGGCGCCCATCGCACTTTCCTTCATTTTTCTACGCTCTTCCATAAGATTCGCCAGTTGACACTCCAGATGCGATAAGGTGCGCGACGCGCAATGGCTCGGGTATTAGCGAGCGCGTGCACGACAAAGTTATTATTCTTTTTGCGTTGCTATCATCAATACCCGCGGCTTGGTAATATATCCTTTCTCCGCGGATTGCGCAAGGTTTAGGCGTCCCGGCTTTCTTTATCAGTTCCCATCTTTTCTTTCCATCGGAAAAATTATTCAGCGCGGCTCTGATTTTCCTGAAATCCGGAAGCTTCCTGCTTATTGCAATCACGGGTATCTGTGTTTTTTCAAAGAGCTCTTTTATGTCAAGGACGTTGAATCCTGCCATTGTTATGCCGTCAATCATTATTACTCTCAGTTGCTCATAATGCCGTGTCTTGTTCACGCACTTGATGATTTTTTTTGTTGCGTCGCTGCCGTCAACCTTTATCCTTGTTTTGAGCAACCCATCGATCCAAGCGCCGCCGCGGAATATCGTTCCGAATACGTTCGCGTATTTGTCATTTATTTTGAAAGGTGAGTCGTCCCAACCCAATATCCTTATTTCGGGCTTTATTGTCCTGAACATTTTTACCTTTGAGAAATCATTTTTTCAGCGCGCGCTTGAATTCGACCTGAAAATCCTTGGCCGCGTCAGCTACTTTCTGCGCCGCATTTTCGAGGGATTTCTTGGGA
>JAZDGV010000080.1:0-2289 GCA_043806535.1 Candidatus Aenigmatarchaeota archaeon | reverse complement strand
GCTAGTCGGCGGCATCGGCATCATGAACACGATGTACACATCCGTGCTTGAGCAGACAAAGAACATAGGAATCATGAAAGCTGTCGGCGCGCAGGAGCACGACATCATGATGATATTCCTTTTCGAAGCTGGGATTTTGGGAATTGTCGGGGGCGCAATTGGAACAGCCATTGGGCTAATGATCGGGCTCTTGGTGCAATACGCCGCTGCTAACGCAGGGTTTGAAGTGCTGAAAGCAAGCATGGCGCCAGACCTGATTTTTGGCGCAATATTATTTTCCTTCGTTGTCGGAGCCGTGTCAGGATTGACGCCGGCAATAAGGGCTGCGAAGATGAGCCCGGCAAAAGCATTGAGGTATGAATAAATGTTATCGGATTTTTTCACGCTGGCGTTGGAAACGATAGTCAGGCGCGGCTTGCGCTCCTGGCTCACCATGCTTGGGATATTCATAGGAATAGCGTCGATGGTTGCGCTGATTTCCATCGGGCAGGGTTTGCAGGAATCAATAGCAGGGACGTTCCAATCAATCGGCGCAGACATCATCATGATAATGCCGGGCGGCGGGCAAAGCATTGTTTCCTCGTTTGCGGGGCTTGGTTCCTCATATCTCACGAACCATGATTTGGATCTGACAAAGAGAGCGAATGGCGTCGACATCGCAGGCGCCATGGTCTACAAGATGGCGAAGTTCGAGTACGGCGACGAAGTGAAATATTTTTTCGTGATAGGGTTGCCAACAGACGAATCGAGGGGAATCATCAACAGCATGCAATCATTCAAGCTGGCGGAAGGTCGCGACCTGAGGGAAGGCGACAGATATGTGATTGACATAGGATACCTGATTGCGCACGGAAACGTGTTCGAGGAGAATGTCAAGATTGGCGACAGGCTGAAAGTCGACGGCGAGGAGTTCCGCGTCATCGGGAGCTATGAGCAGATTGGAAGCTCGGAGGATGACAAGCAGACATATGTCACGCTGGATATGGCGAGAAAAATCTTCAACGAGCCGGAAAAGTTGAGCTTGATACTCGCAAAACCCAAGGAAGGGCAGGACCCTTCGGCTGTCGCCGAGAACATCAAAAAGGAATTGCGCCGCGACAGGGGCTTGAAAGCGGGTGAGGAAGACTTCACCGTGCAGACAATGGAGCAGCTTTTGGAGAGTGTCGATGTCATACTCGGGGTTGTCAATATTGTTGTGCTCGGCATCGCAGCGATATCGCTGCTAGTCGGCGGCATCGGCATCATGAACACGATGTACACATCGGTGTTAGAGCAGACAAAGAACATAGGAATCATGAAAGCGGTCGGCGCGCAGGAACATGACATCATGATGATATTCCTTTTCGAGGCCGGGATTTTGGGGCTTGCCGGAGGCGTTATTGGGGTCTTGTTCGGGTTGGGGATAGGGTCGCTCGCCGAGGCGGCGTCGGCGGCTGCTGGCATGTCAGCGTTGAAAATCTACATGTCCTGGGAACTCATTATTGGTTCTTTGTTGTTCTCGTTCGTCGTGGGGTGCGTGTCGGGCGTCGCTCCTGCGCGGGAGGCGGCACGCTTGAATCCGGTTGACGCTCTGAGGGCCTAATGCAGGATTTAAACCTTCCAAATTGAAATAAATTTCATGCGGGGGTAGCCAAGCCACCCTTTTCCCGTTCGTAAATGAAAAAGCGTGGACGGAAAAACGGCTTGATAGGTCAAAGGCGTCAGGCTTAGGACAGCCCTTTTCTGCGGAAAAGCGCTGGCGGAAAATAAGAAACCTGATCTCTTAGTGAGTTCGTCGGTTCAAATCCGGCCCCCCGCACCAATTATTTGATGAGAGAAAGTGCTGCGCTGAGCGCGGCGTTTCCGGATTTGTTGTGGTTTTCAGCGCTTGCGATTATTACAACATCCCCGTTTTCTATTTCGAAAGCGTTTCTCAGAATATTTTCCAACCCTTCAATTTTCTTGTCCATTGTCGGGAATTTCAAATGCCCCTTCTCGCACACAAGCGTTGTCGCCCCGAACGCTCCGCTTTTTATCGCCTCATCGCGCTGCTCAACTCCGGATTTTATTTTCTCCGCACATTTTTTCACCAATACGGCTGTGTTGTGGTTTTCAATCGCGTAGCCTTTGGCATCTATTTCAACAGGACCTTTTATTTTTGATTGCAAGGATTTCACAATTTCAGCGCCTTTTTTGGACAACGTCTGTCCCTCCACGCTTGGTTTTGTCAGACCGGAATCGGAAAGATTTTTTAAAAGCGTCTTGACAGATGCTTCGCCCAAATCCAATTCTGACATCAGGGTGAATCTT
>JAZDGV010000079.1:0-3236 GCA_043806535.1 Candidatus Aenigmatarchaeota archaeon | reverse complement strand
AAAGATGCATTTCTGTTGGCGCATGTCAGGGTGGCTCAGCCTGGCTAGAGCGTCGGACTCATAATCATTTATGAGTGTTGAGCTTTGCGATGACAAGAAATCCGAAGGTCGCGAGTTCAAATCTCGCCCCTGACATTCAATTTTCAAGGTGGACAAATGGCCAAAGAATACTTCAAACTCGCATGTGCCGTATATCTGATTCTGAAAAAAGATGACAAAGTGTTTTTGTTGCGAAGATTCAATACCGGGTTTGAGGACGGGAACTATGGCCTGATATCCGGCCACATCGACGGTGGGGAATCAATAACGCATGCGATGATCAGAGAGGCGAAAGAAGAGGCTGGAATCGTAATTCAACCGGGGGATTTGAAAATCACCCATGTTATGCACAGAAAATGCAGCGACATGGCGCATGAAAGAATCTGCCTTTTCCTTTCCGCTTCAAGTTGGACAGGAAAAATAATGAACATGGAACCGGACAAGTGCGACGACATCGGATGGTTCCCAACCAAGAAACTTCCGGAAAACACAATCGCCTATATAAAAAGGGCAATCGACTATTCTGATAGTAACGTTTTCTTCAGCGAGGATGGTTGGGAATGAGAAAAATAATAGCGATTGTGGGAATGCCAGGCGCAGGAAAAAGCGAAGCCACCAGAATGTTAGGAGAACGCGGCTATTCGGCAATCCGTTTTGGCGCAATAGTCACGGAAGACTATCTCAGAAACAAGGGAAAAGACGTCAATGAGAAGAACGAGCGAAACGTGAGGGAACGCTTAAGGAAAAAATACGGAATGGCTGCCATGGCCAAATTGAGCGCGGGCAAAATAAGCGAGGCGCTCAAAAAATCCAATGTGGCAATTGACGGCATGTACAGCTGGGAGGAATACCTGTTTCTGAAGAGAAAATACGGCAAAATGTTTTTTGTCGTGGCTGTTTATGCGAGCCCAAAAACAAGGCAAAAGCGGCTCGGGAAGAGAAAAATAAGACCCTTGACGCCAAGGGAATGCGCGTCACGCGACTACGCGCAGATTGAAAAACTCAAGACAGGAGGCCCTATCGCTTCCGCGGATTTTACAATAGTAAACGAGGGTATGCTTGGAGATCTGAAAAAGAGCGTCTCGGCTGTTATCAGGAAGATCAGCAAATTTTAGTAAAGTTCCACAGCAGTGCATTGCTGATGCTGATTTTGTTGCCATATCGCAATGACATCGCTGCCATGTCGCTCGGCCTGGAATCGATCTCGTACACATTGAAATTTCCGTAGAAAAGTATTTTTGCCTTATAGATGCCGTCGTCCATAGAGTCAAGCTTGGCGTGAAGTATGCCGATGCCGTAGAATTCCATCACATCTTCGAATAAGTCGTGCGTGAGCGGCCTTGACAAAACCGTGCCAATCATCGCCTCCCTTATCGAATATGCCTGATCCTCTGTTATCCCCATTTTTATGCCGCTGCATCCCTGGTAGAAATAGAGGTTTGAGTTTTCCACGTACGCGCCGTCAAGGGGGGTGGTGTTCGCTGTAAATGCTTCCAGCTCCGAGTTTGCGAAGTATGCGCCGGACGCCCATAGCAAGACCGCGAAAAGTATTGCTAAGGAAACAATAACAAGCGCGTTTTTGATGTGTTTCGCGTTGGGGCTGTCCGGTTTGCGCTTATACACAAAATAGATTTGAATGCGCATTCAAATATCTTTAAGCGCATACGTGAAATAAGTGTCAGCTGACATACACCAAATGTGTATGCCAAGTCACCAATATCAAAGGTCTATAATTGCCTCAGTAGCTCAACCCGGCAGAGCTCCTGTTTTGTAAACAGGTGGTTACGAGTTCAAATCTCGTCTGGGGCTTGGTTTTATTTATAAAGCTTCACAATCAATGAAAAGACGATGCGTATGGAACTTTTATACTTCGTTCCGAACCAGAACTTTGAAAGCGTCAAGAATGCGCTTCTAAAAGACGACAAAGTGGGCAGGATGTCAATCCTTTTCCGAGATGCGATGAATTTCGGGAAGAAGGAATCCGGATCGTACATTGCATTATCCGGCTTGGATGATGCGGCGGAAAAGGCGAAAACCATAATCGGGGAGCGGGGGCATCTTGTGGAAGGCAAGGAAAGGGAAGATGTTTTCAGACGGATAAGGATGGAAGAAGAGGCGACCGAGCAAGGTTTTGGGTCTATCTTCGGATAGCCCGGCGTTTTAATTCTCCGAGGAGTTGCGGATGAACAGGATAAAAAATCTTTGCAAAAAGTTGCAGGAATTCGACAGAAGCATAGGCGCTGTGCTGATAGTCAACTCGCCAGACGAGAACTTCTTCTATGTGACAAAACTTGAGCACGGAGTTTTCAACAACTGCTTCACGATACTCTTCGGCCACGGCGAGTCGGAGACCTATGTGTCCAGTCTCGAATATGAGATGGCAAAAAAGCAGAACAAAAAAGTAAAGCTTATTGACAAACGCCCGGACCAGATAATACTAGAGTTATTGAGAGGGGTGAAACATGTCGGAATAATATCCGACAAAATACCATACAAGTACGTTTCGCTCCTCGAATCAAAGAGAATCAAAGTGCATGACGTTTCAAGCGTCTTTGAAGAATCCAGGCTGATAAAGGGCAAGGACGAAATCAGGAAGATACAGGCGGCTGCAAAAATAACGTCGCAAATATTCCAGAAAGTGTCGCGAATGAAACTTGGGAGAGAATCTGATTATTCAGCAGAAATAGGGTATCTGGTCAGGAAGAACGGCTGCGAAGACGCGTTCGAAACCATATGCGCCGCGGACAAAAACGCATCGTATCCGCATTACGCCACGCGCAACGCCGGCGTTA
Source organism: Candidatus Aenigmatarchaeota archaeon (assembly GCA_043806535.1). GTDB lineage: Archaea > Aenigmatarchaeota > Aenigmatarchaeia > JACPZZ01 > JACPZZ01 > JAZDGV01. The sequence goes on along the minus strand of JAZDGV010000079.1, from coordinate 405 downwards.
AAAACATGGTGCTGCTTGATTTCGGCGCAAGATTCAAAAAATACTGCGCCGATATGACAAGATGCGTTGTAAAGAAAGAGACGCCGCAGATAAGGAAAGCATCGGAATTGGTTTTCAAAGCGTACAACGCTGCGATGGAAAAAGTCGAAGAGCATGCGCATGGCATAGAAATCCACATGGCCGCGGACAAAGCTTTGAAAGGGAAACTCATTCATTCCGTAGGGCATTTTCTCGGCTTGGAAATCCATGAAGGCTCATTGAGCAGGTTCGACAAGCCGATAAAACCTGGAATGATTTTCACGATAGAGCCGGGGTATTACCAGAGCGGTAAAGTCGGGATAAGATTTGAAGACGACATCTTGGTGACAAAGAACGGTTTCAAAATCCTCACAAAGAAATTCTAGA
>JAZDGV010000078.1:0-4476 GCA_043806535.1 Candidatus Aenigmatarchaeota archaeon | reverse complement strand
GATGCCGGAGATGAAGAAAAGATTCCCGTCGAGGAAAGTGAGAATCTCGGACTTGATCAACGGAAAGTATCTTCCCGAGCAGAAATGCGTGATGACGCCATATGCGCTCAAAGTCTCCAGAGCGAGCATCATAGGCACTGTTGTAGGAAAATTTGTCGCAGAAGACAACAGCTTCGCATCCATAACAATAGACGATTCGACGGAGACGATACGGGCAAAGTCGTTCGGCTCCACCAAGTTTTTCGAGAGCATCGGCATTGGAAGCGATATCGAGATTGTCGGCAGAGTGAGGGAGTACAACGACGAGATCTATTTGATGCCGGAGATTGTGAAAAAAATAAGCCCGGAGCTTGAGATGCTCAGGAGGCTGGAGATAACAAAGAACGTAGTGGAATGGAAGAACAGGATTTCAATCATAGAGAAGAACAAGGACAAAAAAATCCAGGAACTTGAAAAACTCGGAATCGGCAGGGAGGAGCTAGATTCCATACTTGAATTCTTGAACGTTCCGAAGGAAAGCAAGACCGACGCCAGCGAGGGCGTCTTGATAGGCATGATATCGGAGATGGACAAGGGCAACGGCGTCGATTACAAGAGCCTGTTTGAGAAGGCCAACCTTCCGGAGTACATCGTCGAGAGACTCGTGGGCAAACTGCTCGAAGATGGCGTTTGCTTCGAGCCCAAGCCCGGAATATTGAAAATGTGTCAATAGTCTGTGAAGTATGTGACCAGACACGCAGCCACAAATCGAAACAGACCAAAGGTCTGTTTCAGTCTGACGCCGTGTGTCAAATCACACCGATGACTTACGCAAAAAGGTGTGCGTAAGTAACTCGAAACATACCGAGTGTATGTTTCAATCGACAATATCATGTGATGGGGATGGACAAGCAAACGATTCTGAAGGTCGCTGAGATAGCGAGGCTGAAGCTCGCGGAAGAGGAGCTGTCGCGTTTTGAAAGGGAGTTTGAAAGGATTTTCGATTACTTCTCGGACCTCAAGAAGTTGGATCTTCAGGAGGAGTTCGTATATGCGACTGATAACAAAAACATTTTCCGCGACGACAGGGCGAAAGCGAAGAATTCCGAGGAAATCCTAAAGAACGTCCCTAGAACCGACAAGAGATACCTCAAAGTTCCGAAGGGGTTGCAATGAAACCAACATTGGAAGAAAAAGTCGCGATTCTCCTGAACAGGATACAGAACGAGGACAAGGCTATCAATTCTTTCATAACAATAAACGAGAACGCTCTCGGGCGGGCGAGGGAGATTGACAAGAGAATCGCATCAAAAAAATCCGGGAAACTCGCTGGCTATGCGATATCCGTGAAAGACAGCATCGCAGTCGCGGGAATGAGATGCACAGCCGGCTCGAAGATGCTCGAAAACTATGTCGCCCCATACGATGCGACTGCCGTGGAGAGAATAAAAGCGGGCGATGGGCTGATAATCGGGAAAACAAACATGGACCAGTTCAGCTGCGGCTCGTCGGGAGAAACGAGTTATTTCGGCGCTACGAAAAACCCGTTGAACAATGATCTGGTTCCGGGCGGCTCATCTTCAGGCGCCGCAGCGTCAGTCGCTGCAGGTTTCTGCGACATGGCCATAGGCGGAGACACGGGCGGCTCGATAAGGTGCCCAGCATCTTTTTGCGGGCTTGTCGGAATCAAACCGACGTATGGCTTGGTCTCGCGCTTCGGCCTGATTGACATGGCTATGAGCCTTGAGCAGATAGGCGTCATCGCCAAAAACGTCCGCGATGCGGCACTGCTTCTTTCCGTAATTGCGGGGCAGGATTCGAGAGACAACGCGACAAAAAACGCCGGCAAGGACTACACGAAATTCTGTGGCAAGCCTGTGCGGGGGTTAAAAATTGGCGTAAGCGAAGAGCTTTTCTCCGGATGCGACAAGGAAGTCGAATCGTGCGTCAAAAATGCGATTGACAAACTGGTCGCGTTGGGAGCAAAAAAAGTCCCGATTAAATTGGAAAGCGTAAAATTCGCTGTGTCAGCCTACTATCTCAATGTGTATGCGGAATTCGCGTCGGCGATGCAGAAATACGACGGGTTCAAATACGGATTCCGCGCAGACGACGACAATCTCGTGGATTGCGTGTCCATGTCGAGAAGCATGGCACTGTCGCTTGAGAACAAGCGAAGAATCATTCTCGGCACATATATAACAATGAAGGAATTCCGGGAGAAATGGTACTCGATAGCGCTTCGCGCTCGCGAGATGATCAGAAAAGATTTTCTCGGCGCATTGAAGAAATGCGACGTGATAATATCCCCGACCATGCCGTTCCCGCCATTCAGGCTGGGCGAAAAGATTGAGGATCCTGTCGCGATGTATGCGTCCGATGTTCTCACTGTGAGCGCGAACCTGTCGGGCGTGCCTGCGGCTACCGTTCCGTCAAAGAAAAACAAGATGATCGGCGTGCAAGTGATGGCAAAACCTTTCGAAGAGGAAAAAATATTCAGAGTGATGAGCGCATATGAGAAATCCGGATAGTATCCTGATAGGGCTGGAAATCCACGTGCAACTTAGGACAGACTCCAAGCTTTTTTGCGAATGCTCCACGGATTACCAGAATTCAGCGCCAAACGTCAACATATGCGAAATCTGCAGCGCGCAACCGGGCGCAAAACCGATGGGAATAAACAGGAAGGCGTTTGACGCCGCGATAAAAATAGCGCTCGCCCTCGGATGCAAAATTGCGAATGAACCCGTAATTGTCCAGAGAAAGCATTATTTTTATCCAGATTTGCCGCCAAACTACCAGCGGACTTCAAAGCCCGTAGCAACGCATGGGCGTTTCGAAGAAGTCGAAATAAGGGATATACACATAGAAGAAGACCCTGGCAGGTTCTTTTTGAAAGACGGCATTGTTGACTTGAACCGCGCGGGCAATCCGCTTGTCGAGATTGTGACAGAGCCGACGTTTGATTCTCCGCAGCACGCAAGAAAATGGCTGCAGAGCATAGTTACAACGCTGGAGTATCTTGACGCTGCGCGGCAGGAAGAAGGGACTATGCGCATAGACACCAACATATCCGCAGGCGGGGGGGCGCGCGTCGAAATCAAGAACATAAACTCATTCAAGGGCGTCGAGACTGCGCTGAATTTCGAAATCGCCCGGCAGAAGAGCCTGGTTGTGAGAGGGCAGGAGGTATTGCGCGAAACGCGCCATTTTGAAGAAGCGCAGGGAACGACAATTTCGCTCAGAAAGAAGGAGAGCGAAGAAGATTATAGGTATTTCGCAGATCCAGATGTTCCTCCTGTGCTGATATCAGGCAGCGACGTAGAGAAAATAGCAAAGTCGCTTCCAGAGCTGCCGGCGGAAAAGCAGGAAAAGTTCATTGAAAAATACAATATTGACCCAGTGGCGGCAAAGAACATAGCATCCGAAATCGATTTCGCAGAGATGTTCGAGGAAGTCGCCAAAAAATCCTCGCCCGAGCTTGTCGCTGCGTGGTTTGTCGGGCCTTTGAGAAAAACTTTGAATTACAACGGAATCAGGCTGAAAGACTCCAAAGTCATGGCAAAAAACCTTGTGGAGCTTTTCAGGTTGCTTGAGGGCGGAAAGATAACTGACAGGGTCGCCGAATACGTTCTCAGGGAAATGATCAATAATCCCGACAGTCCTGCGGAGATAGCCAGAAAACTGGGGCTTGCGGAGATACCGAAGGACGATGTAGAGAAAATCGTGAATGACGTGATTCTCGGCAACAAGTCGGCTGTCACTGATTATTTCGCCGGCAAGAAGGAAGCCTTCGAATTCCTTGTCGGGTGCGCGATGAAGGTCACAAAAGGCGGCGTGGAACCGGATGTCATAAGGGAAACGCTTAAGAAAAAGCTAAGATAGAGTTTCTTAAAAACAAGGCGCGTATCGTATATAATGGGCCTGTAGCTCAGTCAGGATAGAGCAGCTTAGCCATTGACGTTATGTTGATGGTTCTGTAAGGCTTCGGACGATGGTCTTAAGATTGAAAGATGATTGGTTGAGACCAGCAAGTCGCGAGTTCAAATCCCGCCAGGCCCTATTTTTAAGAAACCGATCTTCTCTCTGCACTCTTTAATTTTTTTATCGCACGCCTTGAGCCTCTCGATTGGCAATCCCCACGGTTCGTTATTTGTCAAGTCGTCCCATGTCTGGTACATGATTCTGGCCCGTTTAAACATTTTAAGAGTATAATCTAAGCTGTCGATTAGTCTGCCTTCTTCGGCGTATTTCAATCCATTGAATTCTGAGTATGCCGTGTTAAAAACTTCGCCACCATAATGTCTCAAATATTCCAATTGTACCTGACGCATATCTCCACCATAGTTCATCAGCCAGTGCTGCGCCCTCCCATCGTCCAACGGGTAAATCTTAAGCATCCGTCGCGTCCTTGCATCCCAACTGCTGATATCGACTTTCATGACATTAAGAAAACACTTAGGTATTTAAGACCGGCAACAAACGTGATGAAAGAGG
>JAZDGV010000077.1:0-5439 GCA_043806535.1 Candidatus Aenigmatarchaeota archaeon | reverse complement strand
TCAAGACTTATCAGCGACGATTCTCCTCGCTCGAGTTTTAATTCGGTGACAGAAGAGTCGCCTTCCGCTTTCATTTTGAACACGTCAGGCTCCAGATCAAAGACAACCAAATCCGAAATCACTTCGGCGTCAGCGACTCCCTGTTCAAGTATCTCCGAGCGGACCTCTGCCGAGCATGTGAATTCCAGCTGGTCGATTGGCGGAATCTCAGATTCTGAAATGTCCAGCAAGGGCAGCTCAAAGCGGCGCGTAGAAGCGCCTTTGAGTATTATCTCCAGCTTGTTTTTCGCATCCTCTTTCCTGAGAATTATCTTGTCGCTAGCGTTAGCCCGACGCAGTATCGAGACAAAGTTGAGCATGTTGACCGCTAATGACGTGTCCGCGTCTATTTTGTACTCGTCAAACGCGGCTGCGTTGAGCTTGAAATCCACTACAGCGACCATCGCCCTGTCCGAGGCTATGAATGATATCCCGTTCTTATCGGCTTTGAACACGCCCTCGTCTATAAGCTCCGCGATTGTCGACACTGAATCCTTCAGCATGCCTGTGTTTGTGATGGAAACTTCGAACATCGCTACGCCCTCTTTTCAAGCTCCCTGACTTGCCTATATAATTTCAGGTCCAAATTATTTATATCTTGAATTATTTCCGAGCGAAGCTCCAATCCTTGTTCCGACGCGAATATCCTCCCGACAACGCGCAAAGTCAGTCCTATCGCCAAATCCGTCTTGTCTGTGACCACGTTGATTTTGCCTGTGCCATCATCGATTACAACGTATTCGTCGTTTTTGTCAACGACCTTTCCAACCACACGCACGCGTATGTCCTCGGGCTTTATTTCGCTTATCGGCTTTTCCGCCGCCGCTATTCTGCGCTGCATCTCCATAGCCATCGCCAGATGTCATTTTAATCGGATTTTAAGTTTATAAATCCCAGACTCAAAAACACGAGTATGAAGCCGGTTGATAAGCACTTTGACTGTATCCGGTACTTAAGACTTGTTTATCTGTGACAAGGCTTTTGCCTTTTCTTGGGCATTGTTGCTGATTAATTGAAAAAAGAGCGCAAAGCGCGGTGGAAGAAAATGAGAGACGAATGGGTAATTGTGCTGGACTTTTTGCAGCATGGACGCATCGGGATGACGCGCTCCGAGCCTGTAGCCCAAGCGCTGGGCGACAAATTCTTTTCGCTGCTTGAAGTCGTGATCCGGGAAGAGTCGCAGGTGACGCCGGAGGAAAGGTTGTACATTGGGGAGGGAAAAAGGGACAAGGTCAAGTATGTGCGCGGCCGCGTTTCCGTGGCGGATTTGACAGTTGTCGCGCGCGACGATTTGCCGCGCATGGTCGAGAAAATCGTTGATACTGACCAGAAAAGATTCATCGAATTTTTCAACAAGTCCGGTCCCATAACCACGAGGCTTCATCAGCTTGAGCTGTTGCCAGGCATCGGCAAGAAGCACATGTGGGACGTGATAGATGCCAGGAAGGAAAAGCAGTTTGAGACATTCGAGGAGATTTCGCAGCGCATAAAGCTCCTTCCTGACCCCAAGAAAGCCGTTATAAGAAGAATCATGGATGAGATAGAGAACAAGGACCGCTACAAGCTTTTCGTATCCGGAATGCCCCTGAGGCAATTCTGACAGAATTGAGCAGAAATGACGCAGCTTATAAGAAAAATTCTTGGAGAGAAAGGCGCTAGGCCTCTCAAAAAATTCTCGCAAAACTTCCTTAATGACGCGGCCACGCTTGCGAGGGAATGCGGCTATGCTGCCATTGGGAAGAATGACACTGTCCTGGAGATAGGCGCAGGCTTGGGCGCTTTGACTGAATTCCTCAGCAAAAGGGCGAAGAAAGTGATTGCAGTCGAGTTTGACAGGAAGTTCTGCGAAATTCTCGGGGAGAGGTTCAAGAATTCTAATGTTGAAGTCGTGCAAGGCGATGTCCTTGAATTGAAGCTTCCAAAATTCAACAAAGTCGTATCAAACATACCCTATCACATCTCGTCGCAGATAACATTTCTGCTCTTTGCGCATGAATGGGACGTTGCTGCCATCTGCTACCAGAAAGAGTTCGCCAAGCGCATGGTAGCAACGCCTGGCGCAAGAGATTATTCGCGCTTATCCGTGATGACCGGTTATTTCTCGGAATGCGAGCTTATGGAGACTGTGAGCAAAGCCAAGTTCTTTCCTGCGCCCAAGGTAGATTCGGCGATTGTGCGAATAACTCCGAGGAGGATGAAACCGTACAAGGTCGCTGACGAAAAAAAATTTTTCGAAGTTGCGACTCTGCTGTTTCAGCACAAGAAGCAGAGCGTGCGAAACGCCTTGCTGCACTCGAGGAAAGCGCTTGGTTTGAGCAAGGAGCAAATCAGGGCGATAAAATCGGATTTGATGTTGCGGAAAGTTTTCACATTGAAAGGGGAGGAAATCTCGGAAATTTCCGAAGTGTTGTGAATGCTCGAAATCCTGATGCGAATACCGAAGGGAAAGGTGTCAACATACAAGGAACTCGCAAAAAAGCTTGGAACGAACCCAAGAACTGCGGGCGCGATGTTGCGCGCCAACAAAAACTTAAAATACCCGTGCTACAAGATTGTCATGTCTTCAGGACGCGTAGGCGGATACAACCGCGGGATGAAGAAGAAAATCGGACTCCTGAAAAAGGACGGGATTGAAATCAGAAATGGAAGAATAAATCTCAAAAGGCATTTTTTCAGGTTAGGGTGAGACTATGATTTTTTCGGTCAGGACAATTCCAAATTCGAAGAAGCCAGAGATAACGAAATCGGGAAACAATTGCTACAAAATAAAAGTCGACGCTCCGGCAAATGGCGGAAAGGCGAACGCGCGGCTTATTGAGATTCTTTCAGGTTACTTCAAAATGCCAAAGTCGTCGATAAGCATAGTCAAGGGTCATAAAAGCAAAAACAAGCTGGTTGATATTCACAAGCCGTAGAGCTTCAGGAACAACGCGACAGCGATTGGAACGGAAACGTTGTCGTCAATTCCGACAGGCAGGATCTCGACAAGCGCGCCGACCAGCGACGCCATTATCGCTGCGACTGGATTGGTAAGATACATGGTGCCTGCCAATGATGCTGCGAAAAATGCCAGGCTTCCTTCCCAGCTCCTGTTCTTGTGAAATGAGAATTTGTGCTTTCCCCACAAACCGCCCACAAGCGCGGCAAACCCGTCGCCCAGCGACAAAACCGCGATTGAAACCGACGCTATCCCTATCGGGAAGATGAATATCACTGCGGCCGACGCAAGGAAGAAATAAACCGCGCCCGCATACCTTATGAGCAGTTTCTTCTCGGCTTTCCTTTCCATGAAATTTATGAGCCCATTTACTCTTCTTGTGACGTGCCGGACAAGCCTGTGTTCAAGTCGCTCCTGCGCCAAAGGGTAGAATATCAGGAAAATTGACGCCAGCGCGCAAAATGCGGCTGTGTTAAGCTTTCCGAACACATGCATGGCAGGTATGAGCAAAACGCCCAGAATATGCACCATTTTCCTCGTTATTTCCTCTGTTTTTGGCTTCCTAGCGAAAAATAGCATGTGAATCAATCCGCTGAATTGTTTTTAATTCTGCGTTGCATAATTATATAATAGTGGGATTTAATATGTCGATTTTCGATATTCCGGACCAGGAAAGGAAGAAGAACGTCAAGATACAGGAGCGCTGCGAAATCAGCCTTGGCTTGAAAGACGGCTTCAAATCATGGAAGCCGATTGAAATAAACGAGTATTTCAAGGTCTCTGAAACGCTCAAGATGGTTTATCGCTACGGCTTCAGGGCGTTCGCTACGCCGGAGTCGATACTCTACAAGGGCGGCCAGGTGATAAGCATGTCAAACGTCTACAAGGACGTTTACACAGGGCTTCTCGGCATAAACAGGACAGCCAAGAAGTACAAGATAGGGATTTCGCTTCATTCAAACATAGAGCTCTTCCATCCCGACTCTGCTTCTATGGAGAAGACAAGGGAAGCGATAAGGGTTTTCTGCCATGCGGCGCACATACTCGATGCGAGGATGTTCGTCGTGAAACCTGGCTCTCTTGGCAACATGTATGAGCGCGAAGCGATAAGGAACATAATCCAAGAGTTGACGTCTATCACAGAGTCGTTGAAGGTCGAAGTCCCGATAGGAATACAGACTTCAGGACGTTTGCGCGAAATCGGCAGCTTGGATCACGTGATTGAGATTGTCAAAAAGACGCAGCAAACGGAATTGGTATTGAACTTCGGGAACATACACGCACGATCTTCGGGCGGCTTGCGCACGCAGGCGGATTTTGCCGCCGTGTTCGATGAGGTCGAGAGGAAGCTTGGCGCCGACCACTTGAAAAATCCTGTCATCTATTTCTCCCCGCCGGCTTACGGACCTTCCGGCTTGATTGACTATGTGCCCATGGCAAAATCTGATTTGAAATTCGAATACCTTGTCAAGGAAATCATGGAGAGAGGAATCCATGGAACGGTGATAATAGACACGCCGGAAAAGGAGCAGGACATACTGAAGTGCATCAAGATACTGGATGCGCATGCGAGATAAGCGCATACATGTATAGTTGTCAGCTGACGCAAGCTCAAACAGACACATGCGCAATTCGACATACACCGAAGGTGTATGTCAGTTGGTCGCTGTGTCAGATGGTGCATGCGTCTGTTTACTTATTTCACAGCCTATAGATATTTCACGAATTTGTTGTTCTTATCCACAAGAATTGTTTTTGGTTTTAGCGGCTTTTCGCTCAATTCGAATCCCATCACTATTATTTCCTCGCCTTTTTTGATCGAGTGCGCCGCCGCTCCGTTCATGCAGATTGTGCCAGAGTTTTTCGGGGCGGGTATCACATACGTCTCCAATCTTGCGCCTGTGGTGTTGCTCACGACCATCACGCGCTCGTATGGCATAAAACCCGCTTTTTCAATCAAATCCTCGTCAATCGTTATGCTTCCCGTATATTCCACCTTCGCATCAGTCACGATTGCGTTGTGTATCTTCGAGCCGAGGACAAAGCGCATGCTTTTATTTCACAGCAAAGATTATTAAATAATCTTTTGGGCGGATTGCATGGGAGCTGGCATTAAAAAACCGACTGTGATTGTTTCCGGCATGGCCGGCAGCGGAAAGAACACAATAGCGGAAATGATAGCAAAAAAATACAAACTGGTTTTTCTTTGCGCAAGCGACATTCTCAAGGAGATGGCGATTAAGGAGGGTTATCCTGCGGGAGGCAAGGACTGGTGGGACTCTGCGCAGGGGATAAAGTTTCTGAACCAAAGAAAAGGCGATTCAAAGTTTGACAAGAAACTTGATGGCATCTTGATGCAAAGGGCTGACAACGGCGGCATTTCCATGACCAGCTGGGTAATGCCGTGGCTGTTCAAAGGGGATTCTGTCAAGATATGGCTGAATGCCGGCAGGGAAGAGAGG
>JAZDGV010000076.1:0-4197 GCA_043806535.1 Candidatus Aenigmatarchaeota archaeon | reverse complement strand
GTCTTGTATAACTTGAGGATTTCAATGCTTTCGTGCGTCTGCTGCTGGAACCCCTCGTGCAAATCAACTACAAGCACTGCCATATCAGCTATGGATCCTCCGCGCTTCCTCAGCGTCGTAAACGCCTCATGCCCCGGCGTGTCTACGAAAAGAAGCCCGGGCACGTTGATGGGTATGCCCATCCTTTCCGTCAGATGCATGCAGATGCCTTTTATCGCGTCCAAAGGGATTTCAGACGCGCCTATGTGCTGAGTTATGAATCCCGCTTCGCCTGCCGCGACAGCGCTTCCCCTGATTTTATCGAGCAAAGTCGTCTTTCCATGGTCGACGTGACCCATCACAACAACTATCGGCTGGCGCATAGCAATCTCCTCGAACAACATGACTTGCATGTCAAAGAATAAATACGATAGCGAGAAATATTAAAATATGGATATAAACTGGTCCCCGAAAATCATCGTCGCATACGTTTTCGGTTTCACGATCACGGTTGCCGTGTTGTTCGCGGTTGTGGCGGTGGAGTACGGCAAAACCTTTTCCGATGCCAAATTCTCTCTCTCAATGACGGAGTTCATATCGCTTCCGGCTTATGCCGCGTTCTTCCTGCTCTTCGCAATCTCAATCGGATATGCGGTTGCGAGAATTCTCGAGTTCTTCAGCAGCAAAGGCGGCGGCGAATAACCGGCGACATGACGCTAATATCCAGCCTTTCTCCTCACGTCTTCAAAAACTTCTGCGACAGGCCTGTCGCCGTTTATCACAACAACGCGCTTGAATTTTTTTCTCAGCTTCTTGTAATTGGCGCGTATTCTTCCCAGGCGCTCCTTTTTCTCAAAAAGCTCGGATGCTCCGCGCTTTTTGATTCTTTTTATGCAGACGCCCTCAGGAACGTCAAGCAGAATCGTCATATCCGGACGCCTGAACTTTGCGTTCATGCTTATGAGCCATTTCATATCCAGTTTTAGCGCGCCGTAAGCCACGGTCGACATGACGTATCTGTCGCATATCACTGTCTTGTTTTGCTTTAGCGCAGGCTTTATCACGCTCTCGATGTGTTCCGCCCTGTCCGCGCAGAAAAGAAGCTGGAGCGTCTCGGCGCCGAAACGTTTCTTCCTTCTCAGCGCGCTTCGAATGACTTTTCCGATGTAGTCGCTGGTAGGCTCTTTGGTGCGAATGGCGTCGTATCCTCGCTTAATGAGATATTTGTAAAGAAGCGCGGACTGCGTCGACAAACCGGAGCCGTCTGTGCCTTCGAACACTATCAATTTGCCGGGCATAAATCAACTGTTCGCGTCCTGATTTAATATGTTTTTCACGACTGCGGGGGGACAAGGAAATCTATTTATATCCTGAAAAACGATTAAGCGCATGGATAACTTATCCAGCTATTGCAGCGCCAGGGCGTATAGATCAAAATCGCATCCGTCCAGCACGGACAAGGCGCAGAAAGCCGACTATTCCGCCGCATCTTCCTTATCATCCGCAGTTCTTTGCGCATGCTCGTATAATGGCGGTGGCGGCAGAAGGAAAAAACAGGACGAGTTTGGAGAAGAGCTTCTCTAAACTTTTGCCGGCTATGATTTCCATATTTATTCTTGAGATTTCATAATACTTTGAAACCAAAAATTGTGATTCATATGAAGCTGGCTATATTCGGGGCGCCCGGTTCGGGCAAGGGCACTTATTCCAAAAGGCTGTCCGCAAAGCTCGGAATAGCGCATGTATCGACAGGCGACATATTCAGGGAAGAGGTAGCGAAAAGCACGGAACTTGGAAAAAAAGTCGCGGACTACATGGCGAAAGGAAACCTTATTCCGGACGAAATCGCGATAGAGGCGCTCAAGAACAAACTTTCACAGCCCGAGTGCAAGAACGGATTTATTCTGGACGGCTTTCCGCGCACGGTCGAGCAGGCGAAAGCTCTGGAAAGAATAACAAAAATCGACAAAATCATAAATCTCCACGTTCCGCACGATGTGCTAATAGAAAAAATATCCGCGCGCAGAATCTGTAAAAAGTGCGGCGACATATACAACATCGCCGACATCAACAAGACAATCGACGGCGTCGATTACATACTTCCGCCGATGCTGCCCAAGACGCCAGACGTTTGCGACAAGTGCGGAGGAGAGCTGTACCAGCGCGAAGACGAGACGCCTGAAATCGTGCAGAACAGGCTCAAGGTAGCGGACGAAAAATTAAAACCCACAATCGCTTATTACCGCGGAAAAGTTCCTTTCGCGGAGATATATGTCAACAGGGGGCCCGAAATAATGATCGGGCGCATTCTCGCCGAACTGCGCAAGTAGGGAATCTTTATTTCTATCGCGCATTAATTGTAAATCATGCACAAGCTTTCCGAAAGCCTTCGCGCCGAGCTCAGAATCCCTTTTGGAGCGGTTGTCACCGGGAAAAAACCGCTGATGAACTATCTTCGAAGGAAAAAAATCAGAAACGTAATAGCGGTCGGAGACGCATGCTCGAGGATGCTTGCAAATTCCGAATTCACGCCGAAAGTACTTGTGATAGACGAAAGGATAAGAAGGAAGCGCGTGAAATGGGGAATAAAAATCGATGCGGTCGAGTTCCAGGCGAGGAGCAGGGCGGGGACGATTTCCAAGGAGCTGTTCGAGCTGGTCAGGAAGATATCGAAAAGGAAATTCTCAAAACCCGTTATGATACGCGTTAAAGGCGAAGAGGATTTGGCAGTGTTGCCTGTTGTGAACTTTTTTCCTATCGGTTACGTTGTCGTATATGGACTGTTCACGAAAGCGGTTGTGATGAAAATAAACCGTGAGTCGAAGAAAAAAATGGGAAAGATTCTGCGGAAGATGAAAGCCGAGGCGAAGTGACACATATGAAAGCGATAACCCCAGTAATCGCGTTGGTGATGCTGATGCTCATAACTGTCGGTTCTGTGGGCATGGCATACGCATGGTTCTCCGGAATGTTGTCCGCTCAGACAGAGAAGAACATCGCGATACCTGTGGGCGGCGTGCAATGCATCAACAACCGCGTGTCCGTGATAGTGACGAACGCGGGCGCAAATTCTAACATAACCGACGACGACATAGTTGTCGCGGACATCAACGGCGTCAGCGTGCGCAACACTCCATTCTTCGGCGGGTTCAATGTAAACGGTCTTGTTGGTTATTGGCGGTTCGAGGGAGATGCACGCGACTACTCGAGATATGGCAGTGACGGGTCATTACAAGGTAGTCCTATACAGACAGATGGTATATTCGGCAAGGCTTACAACTTTAATCCTGCTGATGGAAATGACTATGTGGATGCCGGTGACCCAGCGAGTGGAATTTTAGACTTTGGCGCCGGTCAAGATTTTACAGCTGAAGCTTGGATCAAAACAACCGGAGTATCTATGATTATTCTAAGTAAAGGTTCGGCTGGGGATGCTGGTAAAGGGTATTGGCTTTATGTAATGCACAATGGGTATTTTGAGGCGGGTTTGACGGATGGAGTCAGCCCACGACGACTAGCCCAGGGTTCTACAAAATCCATTAATAATGGTTTATGGCATCATGTAGGGGCTGTTTATGATAGGGATGGTAAACTTACTCTTTATGTTGATGGTTCATATGAGACGGCTATTGATATATCAGAAGGAGACCTTACTAATAGCTATTCATTTCAAATTGGAAAACTGGGTGATGGCGGCCTATATTTCAACGGCGCCATCGACGAAGTCGCGATATGGAACCGAGCGCTAACCGCTGATGAAATAACCCAACTCAACAAAACAAACGCTGGCAACTTCACAATCGCGCCGCAGAAGGCGATAACGCTGATAAATCTATATCCCGTGTTCAGCAGGGGGAAATACACTGTGCGGATAGGGACGAGAAATGCTGTGATTGAGAGAGTAGTAGATTGCTTATAGTCGGATTGGTGATGTGAATGAGGAAAATCGACGGGATGGACATAGCGGTTTTGCGCGTGCTTGATGGGATGAGGAAGGGATACGAATTCGTACCCTTTGACAAGATATTCAGCAGGATGAAGCTCCGCCCAAACGAAATAAACAAGCGCCTGTCGTTCCTCAACCAGTGCGGGTACGCGACATTTTCCGCCATCAAGGAGCTGCGAGAGTCCGGCGCAAAGATAACCGAAACCGGGGGAGACGTGTTGTCTATATGGGACTTCAAGAAGCACGGCGTGATAAAAACGATTGGAACAGAG
>JAZDGV010000075.1:0-3848 GCA_043806535.1 Candidatus Aenigmatarchaeota archaeon | reverse complement strand
AATTTCTCGCAAACCGCAAATTTCACAGCCACAATCAATATCACGGGAAAAAACATCACATTGACGTCAAACATGACGCTCTGGATGGATTGGAACGCGACAACGATATTGTACAATCTCACGGTTTTGAAAGAAATCGGGACTTTCAACGTCACCGCGTATTTCTACGGAGATGCGAATTACTCGAGTTCTTCCCAGACAAGGTTCCTGACAGTCAACGACGCAGACGCTCCTGTCTTGTTCTTCAATGTCACGACACCTAATTCGAGCATCGAATATTATCCGGGAAGAACTTATTATTTCAACATATCCGCGCAGGACGAGGTGAATGTTAGCGCTGTCGTACTTCAGTTCAACTCTGCGAACAGGACCGCTACGAGATACTTGGGCTCGGCGGCGGAGGGAAATTGGTCTGCGGTAATCGCCGACTTGTCCGCCAATGACACGGGTTATGAAATAATCTGGTATGCGAACGATACTTCCGGCAACTGGTTCACGTCTGGAGCGTGGAACTATGCGATAAACAAGAGTGCGTCTGCATATACGACAATAAGGGCGAACGCCACAACAATCGAACTTCCGCGGCCATTTCATGTGAATTCCTCATCGCCAGTTGATTCCAGGATAGAAACCCGACTATATGGAAATATCACATCAACGGCATTGGCATTATTGAATGCGTCCGCTTCCACTAACACGTATACATGGAGCTTCGGAGCCACGGGAATATTCAACATTTCTGCAAATTCCTCTGCGAATGAGAATTATACGGCCAACGCTACGTTAGAGTATGTTATTCTGACATCCGTTGACACGACCTCTCCTGTTTTGGTGCGAGGCTCTGTTTTGCCGAGAAACGTGTCAAACAACAGGGACATAACCATACTTATAATCTCGGACGACTACAGCACAACAACCTCGTCCGCAAACATATACAACACCACAAACCACAGCATAGCCGGATTCAACCTCAGTTATGTGACATATACCAGCGCCGGCGTGTCGTCCTTAAATAGAACTACCTTTTTCAACTCGTTCAACATAACCAATCTTCCTGGTGGAATATTCTACGTTAATGTTTCCTTGACAGATTTCTTTGGAAATTCAGCGAATTACTCGGCTGGAAATTTCACTGCAACATCCGGGGCGGCAGGCGTGTTGTATAGCAACTCCTCGCTTTCTGTCGGGCAAAGCACGGCAATAAACCTTACGTCAGAAATGAACATAACTTTGAACATAAGCTCTGTTTCCGAATACGGTTATTCGGATTCGATAGCAATCGCATTATACGTCGCCAACCCTTCAACTCCGAATTCCAATGCCGTATCGATAAACAAATATTATGATATAGACGTTGGCGGGAGGCTGAACTACACATCCAACTGGGTCGAGATAAGAATATTTTACAACGTTTCCGATGTCGGTTCCGGTTACAGCGAAGGCAATCTCAGAATATACAAATTATATTCAAACGGCAGCTGGATGCCGTTCGCCGGAGGTTATGGAGGCGTGAACACGACAGCAAAATATGTCTGGGCGAACACAACGTCTTTCAGCCTGTTCGGGGCGTTTATAATGCCGACATGCTCGGACATCATACAAAACCAGGACGAGACTGATGTTGATTGCGGGGGCGTCTGTGATGATTGCCGGTCATCGACAACTACAACTCTCGGGTCTTCGGGCGGCTCCTCCTCCGGCGGCACTACTACAACTACAACCCCGACAAGCACGACGATCGAGACAAGCACAACCACGACAACCCCGGCCGGCGAGACGACCACAACAACAATCCAAGACGTTAATGCGACGACAACAACTGTAAGTGCACAAGGCGGACAAAAAGGAACGGATTTGGCCTTGATAGTTATTGCTGTCGCGGCCGCGGCGGCGTTGATATATTATTTCAGGGATTATCGCCTGACCTGGGTTGCCGGCAAATCTTCCAAACGATAAATCAAAACGATAACTGTTCTACTCCAAGTTCCATCAATCCGTTTCGCCTGTGGTTGTAAATCATCTTGTATCCGGAAATAAATCTGCTCATCGTTTGGGGGGGGGCATTAGTGTGACCCCATTGAGCATACGAATCAGAAGAAACGGTAAGGATTTATTCCTTTATCAAAACCGCGTTGACAGCGCCGTCCTGCCCCGGGCGGGACGTGACGCGCGCTTTCCCGATGTCAGTGGTTATGATGGCGCCTTTTGTAATTATGTTTCTCCTAACAAAGTGGGGATTAGCGTGATTTTCGAACACGGAAAGGATTTTCGCCTTCTGAATCTTGCCGGTCGCATGGTCGATTACATTCGCGATTTCCGCCGAAGCAAGCGTAAGTTTGAAGCTTCCCCCGCGCATCCTGTTGAATCTGATTTTCTTCTTCCCGATCTTGGTAAGCGCAGGCTCTGCGCCGCGCTGCATCTTCTTTTTCTTACACTGCCTCTTCAATTTGCCCCCCGTGGGCTTTTTCGGTGACCTTAGGTTCCAAGTTGCCATAGCTATACCTCTATCCTCTCTGTTAAGCGCTACAGATTTATTAATATATCCTTATAAGTATTCTTATACAAATCTAACAGACAGATATTATGTACGACAGAGAGGTAGAAAACATGACAAGCAAGCCTTTTGATTCTTTGGAGGATGCAAAGGGAAAAAGAATTCTGATAAAGCTGAAAGGCGGACACGAAATCAACGGAATTCTCAAGTCCTTCGACCATCACCTGAACATATGGCTTGAGGACGCAGATGAAAACTCGAGCGAGGCGAAGAGGAAGCTTGGAAGCGTGCTAGTTCGCGGAGACAACATCCTCATCGTGTCGCCGGCTTAGATTTTGCTTACTCCGGGTGACTTCTATGAAGGGAACACCATCCTTTGGGAAACGAAACAAGAAGACTCACATAGCGTGCAGGAGATGCGGGCGCCATGCGTTCCACGTCATGAAATCGTGCTGTTCCGCCTGCGGCTACGGACGCACAGCCAAGTTGCGCACATATTCTTGGAGGCGAAAGACGGTTCAGCGAAAAAGGAAGCTGTGAAAAAATCCAGGGACAGTCTTTTTTTAAGATAAGCCTGAAAGACTTAAAAGTCTAATTCTTCATTTGTCTCTACATGAAAAAACATCCTGATTTCACGCGCGAAGAGCAGGAAATAATCAACAAATGTGATACGCCAGAAAAGGTGCAAGACTGGTTGCTTTACAGTACTCAGTATAATTATGAGACAGACGGAAAAAAGACTTTGCGCTCTTTCAGACGGGTCGTGAGGGACAAGACAGCGCATTGTCTTGAAAGCGCATTGACGGCAGCAGCTATCCTTTCCCAGCACGGCTACCCGCCGAAGATTGTCTGTCTGGAAGACCCCAAAATGGACCATAACATTTTCGTGTATAAGACCGATGACGAAAAAATAGGCTCAGTCTCAAATTCCCGTTCACTGGACGGATACGGAAGAAATCCATCTTACAGAACAACAAGAGAATTGGTCAATAGCTACAACGGTTCTTTCATAGATGAGCTCAGGGGTTGGACAATATTGGATCTCAGGAAGTTCGATAGGGACTGGGTCACCTCTGAAAGAGATTTGTGGTTTGTCGAGAGAGCGCTCTACGCCGCAAAATATCACGCCATTGTCCCAAACAACGGAAAGAGAATGTACATCAGCCCCAACGAGGACGGCAAGGGCGTCATATGGGTATAGATATTTTTCAAAGTGGGCCCAGTGGGATTTGAACCCGCGACACCTCGGTTAAGAGCCGAGTGCTCTACCAGGCTGAGCTATGGGCCCATTTATACATGACTACATGATTTTGGTGTTATCAATTAAATTTATATCAGGCACAAAAGGATTTAA
>JAZDGV010000074.1:0-9414 GCA_043806535.1 Candidatus Aenigmatarchaeota archaeon | reverse complement strand
ACTTTGGGACTCAAGCAAAACAAACAGAAAGGCCATAGAATTTTCCTCGGGTTGGGATAACAAACCAAGACCGCCGTACGACGATTTGCTGATTCCGTATCAGGTAAGGTTGGACAGGGCTTATTCTTCTGAATTGCTCAGATTGGGTTATATTGACGACAAACAGCACAACGCGATACAAAACGGTTTAGAAGAGCTTTCCAGAAGACATTCTGCCGGAGAACTTTCCGTAATAGGTCACGAGGACGTGCACTCCTTGGTCGAATCCCAATTAAATGAGTTATATGGCGCGGACTTGGTTGGAAATATCCATATAGGGCTTAGTCGGAATGACCAAATCGTTACTTTGATGAGAATGTGGATGAAGGACAAGGCGTCAGTTACCGGTATGGATTTAACATCCTTGATAAGAACCATTGAACAAGAAATAAAAACAAAGGGGCAGTCGGTCTTTGTTGGTTATACGCATCATAGAATTGCAATGCCCACGACCTATGGTGAATTATTGAAGTCTTACGCCACCGGATTAACCAGAGACAAAAAATCTTTGGAATCTTGGTCAGAACTATATGACCAATGCCCATTAGGCACCGGCGCTGGATATGGCACGCCAATAAAGTTAAACAGGGGCAGATTAGCAAAAGAACTCGGGTTTCGCAGACCGGCAGAAAATTCCATAGACGCTGTCAGCACAAGATGGGAACCAGAGGTTAGATTGGCCGATACCATCAAAGTCATGATGAATCATTTGAGTGTGATAGCTCAAGACTTCATCATTAACAGCATGGAAGGAATTAATGTGATTTCATTGCCTCCGGAATACTGTACCGGCAGCAGTATGATGCCGCAGAAATTAAACCCCGACGTATTGGAAACAATCAAAAGAAAAGCCATAGACGTGGAGGGAGAAGCGTTTAAGCTTTCTTCTGTCGGAAGAAGCAATATTTCAGGCTATAACAGGGATACTCAAGGAGCGAAATATTGGATAATCAATATATTTCAGGAATTATCGGGCAGTCTGGACATTGTGTCAGAAATTATCAAGGGAACAAAAGTAAACGAGAGAAGGGCTAAAGAATTGCTTGAAAGCGGCGGCGCTTATACGGCAATGGAAGTTATAAAGGAATCCATAGAAAAAGGGAAACCTTACAGAAGCATCAAATTGCAAAGAGAAAGAGAAATGAAAGGCCATGAAAACAACGTGTCGTAAATCAGCTCAAGTCACCGCATTCGCACAGCGCTTCGCCTATGGCGTCATAGAGTTCTTCAAAACCAAACTTCGTTTTTGAAGAGACTTTTATCATCCTGGAGCTTTTCATCGATTTTGCGAACAAGCTCTCAATCTCTTTCATCAGGAATTCGCGCATGCCGTAATCGCTTCCACGCACCATGCGCTTCTTGAGCAGAGAAGGATTCTTTAGCACGGCATTTATTTTTTTCCTGCTGCCCGGAGGGACCATGTCGAATTTCGACACGACATTGACGACAGGTATGCGCAAACGCAATTGCGCCGCTATGCTCAAAAAACGCGTTGTTATGAAATCCGAATAATTTTTCAAATAGTCCGCCGGCATCAAAAACACGCCGACAACAGGTTTTTCGAACGCGTCCACGATGTCCGCGACATCCTGGAATACGAAAAGCTCCATCTGGCCGGGGGTGTCTACAAGATTGATCGCATAACGCTTTTTCGCCAATTTTTTTGTTATTTCCCGCCTTTTTTTATCCATCAGGCGCATGGAGCGCAGCAAAGCGGCGTTCGGTCCTAGACGCTCCCGCTTCATCACGCTGCGCGCAGAAACAACTGACCTTATGTCAAAATCAGGCGCGTAAGGGACGTAGTCGCAAGCGGGATCAAGGTTGATGAAACCGACATCAGCGCCCTGACGCATCAAGAACTTCCCAAACTCGGCCGCAAGGGAGCTTTTCCCCGAGCCCGCCGGACCCAATAAAAGAACATTCAAGCCAAACCACCGCTTCAATTAATTATATAGTCAGCGAAAGCCTAATGATAATTAGAAATCGAGTATAAGAAATAGCTAGGAGAAATTAGAGGAAAGGTGATTACATGCCGATATCTACAGCGCCGTATACAAGAAAATACCATCATACCAAGAGCAGGGGAAGCGAAACTACTGTCACGTGCGGCTTTTGCGGGCGGATGGTGCCCCGCTACAAGACTTTCACGACAATGCGCGGGTTCAGGATAACAGATCCAAGCATATTGAAGGAGATAGACCCGAGATTCGTTTCTGTGTACAGCCAGAAAATCTACGCGTGCCCATCATGCGCACGGCACAGGGGCATAATAAAGCCGGGAAAAACTGCCAGGAAGATACACATGCCGCACGTCGAAAGGCAAGGCTACGGAAGATAAGTGCCAGTAGAAGCAGACCAGCGGTCTGCTTCAGTTGACGCATGTTTCAGTCTGTAACGAGTGAAAATCGATGTTCAAACTGCCGACTTTGAGAGGGGTTCTGAGGAAAAAGTTGGAAAAGCAGGAAGTGAAGGAAGATTTTCAGGACGGAATGTACAGGATTTTCCGGGCCCAGAAAAAAGTGCCGCTTGTCGTGTCATCCGAACAAGGGAACATACACGAAATAAACGTCAAATACCCGCTTCTGGAGCCGTTCGCATACGCAAACATAAAATGGGACCCGGACAAGAAGGAATTGGTTTACAGCCTGTCCGAGCCGACGCTCACTGAAAACGACAAAAAATTCGTCGAAAAACTCACCAAGGACCTGATGGAGGTCATCGAAGTCGATTTGTCGGGAATCAAAAACCGGGACGACGCGGTAAAATACCTCGAGGAGCAGGTCAGGAAAGTAATCAAGATAACCAATGTTAAAATCCCGCGCGAAAAATATCCCAAGATATTCTATTTCATCTACAGAAATTTCATAGGGCTCAATCAAATCGAGCCGCTGATGTTCGATACGAGGATAGAGGACATAGGATGCGACGGCCTGAATGTCCCCTTGTATGTCGTGCACCAGGCGTTCGGCTCGATAAAGACGAGCATAAAATTCACCGACCTCGACCAATTGAGAAACTTCGTGATAAAGCTCGCGGAGCGCTGCGGCAGGTATGTCAGCTACGCAGAGCCGATGCTCGATGGAACGCTGCCCGACGGGTCAAGAATACAGGCTTCGCTCGCAGGAGACGTCACTACGCACGGTCCGACATTCTCAATAAGAAAATTCAAGGAAGACCCCTTCTCGCCGACCGACCTCGTCAGGCTCGGCACAGCGTCGACGGATTTGATGTCTTATCTCTGGCTCGGCATAGAACACGGGATGAGCCTGCTTATCTGCGGAGGAGTCGCATCAGGAAAGACATCTCTTCTCAACAGCCTTTCGATGTTCATAAGGCCGGAGCAAAAGATAGTTTCCATCGAGGACACGCGCGAGCTCAATCTTCCTCACGAGAACTGGATTCCGAGCGTTTCGCGCACAGGCTTTGGATTGCCAGGACCGACAGGCGAGAAATACGGCGAAGTGACATTGTTCGACCTTCTAAGGGAATCTTTCCGCCAGAATCCTGATTATGTGATAGTAGGGGAAGTCCGAGGCAAGGAGGCTTACGTGATGTTCCAGGGAATGGCTTCAGGGCACCCTTCGATGGGGACAATGCACGCCGAATCCGTTGATACGGTAATCAAGAGGCTTATAACCCCGCCAATAGAGCTTTCGCCATCGCTCGTCGAAGCGCTGGACATAGTCATCGTAGTCGTCCATGCGAGGGAAAAGGGAAAATCGGCGAGAAGAATCAAGGAGATAATCGAAATAGAATCCGTGGACAAAGAGTCCGGCCATCCAAGAACATCGAAAGTCTTTGGCTGGGACCCCACTTCAGATACATACGAATACTCGGAGGACAGCTGGTACCTGAACAAGCTTGGAATGAGGCTCGGCATATCCGTTGACGGCCTGAAGAAAGACGTGGAGCAGAGAAAAAAGGTGTTGGACTGGATGCTGAGAAAGAAAGTGTCAAGCTTCCATGACGTGTCAAACATGATAAACCTTTACTATCGCGACAGGGAGACCATCATGGAATGGGTGAACGAAAATCTCGAACCTTATTCAACCAAGTCCAAGGACGAGGTTGAGAAGCTCAGGTTCACGCCGTCTGGCTTGAGAGTTCTTGGCGAAAAATAATATAACCAAAAAACATACTTAGTATTATCCACAGCTAAGGGAATGATTGAAAATGGACAGGGTTTCTACGGGAGTGACAGGTTTTGACGAACTGGTCTCGGGCGGATTGCCGAAGAACTCGCTCACGCTGCTTACAGGCACGTGCGGCACAGGAAAAACCACGTTTTGCGCGGAATTCCTTTACAACGGGGCGACCAAGTTCGGCGAGAAGGGATTGATGATATCATTCGAAGAAACTCCAGATATGATCAAAAGCGACATGGGGCAGTATGGATTCGACTTTGAAACGCTTGAGAAGGAGAAGAAAGTCGCTTTCATGAAATATGATCCTTACCACCTCGAGGACGTGTTCGACATAATAGAGTCGAACGTGAAAATCTTCGGTGCTACGCGGGTGTGCATAGACTCCATTTCTGCGCTCGGTTTGTATGTGCGCGACATACCCGAACTCAGGAGAATGATATTCAACATCGGGATGACTCTCAGGCGCTTGAATTGCACGTCAATAGTAACATCTGAAATACCGCCCGGCTCATCGGGGATTTCGAGGTTCGGAGTGGAGGAATTCATCGCAGATGGAGTCGTTGTGTTGTATTATTTCAAGACCGAGTCGACTTTCACAAGGGCGATAACCATATGGAAGATGAGAGCGACAAACCATTCAAAAAAGATCCATCCTTACACCATGGGCGAAGGCGGATTGGTGATATATCCCAAGGAAGAGGCTGTCACAAAGGGCTTGTAAAAGGTTTTTCTTAAGGAAACGAATAATATCACTTATGGAAGAAACGATATCGCGGATGTCCATCTCCCTATTCGGCTGGGCTGCGGAGAAAGTTCAGGGAAAATTCGCTTTTGTAAAGACAGGGCTGGACCAGTCTGACATGCGCTTCCTGCTGAAAGTGTGGATCTCGATATCCATGTTCGCAGGCGTCATGACATTCTTGGCATCGTCAGCGTTCTTCATAATACTGTCCTTATTTATGAACTTCGACCTTGTGACACAGGTAATGCTTGCGTTTCTCTCAGCCGCAATCGGGATCGGGACTTTCGGCTTGACTTGCATGTATCCCTACGAGAGAGCGAGCTCGAGGAGGAGGTCAATCGACGTCAACCTGCCTTTCGCTCTCAACCACATTTCCGCCATATCGGCGTCGGGCGTCCCGCCATATGTCATGTTCAAACTTATCACAGGGTTCGGCGAGTACGGGGAAATCGCGAAAGAGTCGCAGAAGATTGTGCGAAACGTTGATTTATTCGGGTTGAGCATAACAGAGGCGATAATAGAGATTGCGGCAAGGACGCCTTCAAAAAAGTTCAAGGAGCTTCTTGAGGGGATACATTCCAACATAGAGACAGGAGGAGATTTGAAGCAATTCCTGAAGATTCAGGCGCAAGACGCACTGTTCGATTACAGGATAAAGAGGGAGAAGTACATAGAGCTGCTGTCCACATACGCCGACTTTTACACTGCGCTGCTCATCGCCGCGCCGCTCTTCTTGGTCGCAATACTCGCGGTTATGAACATGATGGGAGGCGCCATAGGCGGAATCGCAATCAACGACATAATGAACCTGGGCATACTCATCGGGCTGCCCGTTGTCAACATAGCGTTCATAATATTCGTCAATGCCACGCAGCCGGAAGTCTAAGGCGCGCGTCAGACCGAAACAGAACATCAAGGCGATATAAATGAAGTTGCAGTTCGTATCAACAAAGGAAAGGGCGCTTATCATAGCCGGCTCGCTAGTTTTTGCGATAATATTGACATACGCATCGCTAACGTACTTCGCAAAAAATCCCATAATTTTCCAGATATTGAGCATACTTGCGGTGTCGTCGGCGCTGGGACCTTCGCTGTATTTCAGATACTCCGACTATTCCAGATCCATCGAGATAGAGACGAAGTTCCCGCTGTTCCTCACGGACGTTGTTGACGGCGTGCGCGCAGGCATGACACTGCCGCAGGCCATGCGCGCGGCTTCAAAGCACGACTATGGGAAGCTTAACGCGGGGGTCAGGCAGATGAATTCGCAGATAGACTGGGGAATCCCATTTGATGACGTACTGAAATCGTTCGCTGAAAAGAGCGGCACGCCTGTGCTCAAAAGAACAACAACTACGATAATAGAAACGCACAGGTCGGGCGGCAACATAGTCGACGTCTTGAACGCGGTCGCCGGGTCAATAATGGAAATAAACAGGATAAAGAAAGAGCGATCGTCACAGATATACGGGCAGATGATCACTGGTTATACAATATTCTTCATCTTCTTGGGCGTGCTCATCGGCTTGCAAAAATTCCTGCTTCCCTCTTTGTCGGGTCTTGGCGGAAGCATTGAAGGAGGCATAAGCTCCCCCATAGGCTCTGAGCTATACGAGAACCTTTTCAGGATGATGATCATAATCCAGGGAACCTTCTCCGGCCTGGCAATCGGAAAAATGGCTGAGGGCTCGGTGTTCGGCGGCTTGAAACATTCCATTGCGCTGGTCGCAATCGGTTATGGGGCATGGATGGCATCAGGCGCAATACCGATGTGAAAAAAGAATTTTATTTTATCAATATGTCCGAGGATTCGATTGAAACTCCTGACGCCGAGTTCGCGTCGGAGCAGTTGTGCGAAACCCTTATCCTCTTTATCGCCGAGCTGTCAACAGACGTGTTCCATATCGAAAACGTTTCTCCCGGTCCAAGAGTGAGATTCGCCGGAGCTATTTCATAGAAAGCGCTCGAGCCATTCGTGTAAATCAGGACCATTCTCAGATTCCCGAGAGGGACGTTCCCCTTGTTCTGCACATCGAGCATCACTCTCTTGTGGGACGTGTTGTATACGGCGTCCTGCCCGTCGAGCCAGGCGCCCGAGCAGGATATCTGCTTTGAGCCGCGCTCGTTGAGCGCGCCTGTCTGCTGTTTGGAATAGTCGAGAACCCAGTTGCTGAGTATTATCGCTATAGCCATTGTGAACGATATCAGAAGCACGGTCGCTATGAGCGGAGACACACCTTTGCGCTGCTTCATAATAATGAATAGAATTAATTCATTGATAAATATGGTTCATCCGGAATTTACGACGGCCTTACAATCCCGATAACAGCGAATTGGTTCTGGCAGAGCGCAGTCACCCTCACCTCAGCCCAATTCTGGACATTTCCGGTAAGTATGTAGTTCACAAGCTTGTCGCTCTTTCCAACAGCCCAGTTCCTTACAGTTTCATTTGTGTTTGGAGAAGTGATATTAACGTAAGACGCACCGTTGCTGTCTCTCACGCTTATCCCCGTAATGTTAAGAATCTCCGTCCCGCTCGAATATAATATTGTAATATTCAGAGTGTTTCCCGCAACAGAAACATCAGTCCTTGATATAGAAATGGTGGAATATGCGCATTTTGCCTGATTCTCGCCTCTCGAGCCGACTGTATTGGTCTGCTGCTGGACGAAACCGCTAATCCATATAACGACGATGGCAGCGATTGCCATAGTGAATGCTACCAGAAGCACTGACGCTATCAGCGGGGAAAGTCCCTTGAATTGTTTCATAACGAACAACTGCCTGTTAATTCACGAAGGCCTTACGGTACTGGTGACTGCAAACTGGTTCTGGCACAAGCCGGTCACTCTCACTTCGCTCCACGCGACCCCGCTTTGAACAGAACCGGTAAGAATATAATTCACAAACTTGATCTGGGAACCGACCGCCATGTTTTTGGTCTCATTATAGGCAAGACTGGACAATGATGTGGTATTGACATATGTGTTGCCGTTCGCGTCCCTGACGCTGAATCCCGTGATATTGAGTGTTTCAGTGCCTGCGGAATAAGTAACCGTGACATTCAGAGCGTTTCCCACAACGCTGACCTCATTTTTGTCAATTGAAAGAATGGAATAACCGCACTTGACCTGATTCTCGCCTCTCGAGCCGACTGTATTGGTCTGCTGCTGGACGAAACCGGTAATCCATGCAACAACAATAGCGGCCACAGCCATCGTGAATGCTACCAGAAGCACTGACGCTATCAGCGGAGAAAGCCCTTTTTTGTTTGTTGCCATGTTATCACTTAAATTATGTTGTGCGTACCGCCTTTATATTTCCACTCACAACGCCGTGTCTATGAAACCGTAGTCAGCGCATTGCGAGGTAAGTTTCATCCGTGTCAAATTCCCACCAAGGCTGTTTATAATGTACGACCTTGGCTCGCCGGCCTGAAGCGTGGAGTTTTGCTTGTTCGGGACCCTGGAATCGGTCGCGAGCGGGATTTTGTCAATCCCGGTAGCATTGTATACGTAAAGCGTGAAATTCTCAAGCCCTATCTTGCCGTTGTTGTTGATTATGAACACCAATTGCCCGCTTGCCCTGTCATAATTGAAGGTGTCAAGCGCCAATCTCGCATAAACGCAATTCGCCTCCTGCCCGCGCTGGGTCAGCGTCGCTGTCTGCTGGTTCATGTACTGGGTCGCCCAGGTTGCCAGGATGGCGGCTATCGCCATCGTGAACGATATCAAAAGAACAGCTGCGACCAGCGGGGAGACTCCTTTGGCTTTCCTGGAAAAAACAGCAGCTTCGGACACATTGCTCATAATTCTGATTCTATTTTATCCAATATAAACTTAGTCCCAGACAAGCCGGAGCGGCCGCGGCAAGCGCATCAAAGAAACTTGGCGACCATCTGGACTATTTTTTCGCTCTCCTCTTCGCTGAGGTCTATCCTATCCTTCTGGAACAGCATCTTCAGCTCGTCCTTGGTCTTGGGAAGCGTGTTTATTATCTTTACAATCAAAACGTCTCTTAGCTTCTCGACAGACGAGAGTTCTTTCGCTAGCTCTTCGGCTCTTTTCTCGTCGAGCTTGCAAAATTCCCTAAGATGCTCCATGCTGGATTTCTGCTCATACCCGAGCTCCTTCTGTTTCTCGCGCTCTTCCAATATGGCTTTCGCCTTAGGATATGCGACAGATTCCTCTTTCAATACTTTCATAGCATTATCGCCTACTTTGTGAGTTTCCTGATGTGCTCGGGCGCCAATAAGAGCCTTTTGACGGCGTTCCCGTCGTTGAACTTCACTTCGAACGAGTTCCCGCGCTTCGACTCTATTTCCCCGGATTTTCCTATGAATCTCGGGAACGGGAAACCCGCATGAGAGCTTGTGGTCGGAGCTATTATTACCCTGTCTCCCTTCTCAAAACTTTGCACATACCTGGTTATCCCTATTGCGCCCCCATGTTTTTTCAGCCTCTTCCTTGTTCCCCATCTGAATCCTTT
>JAZDGV010000073.1:0-2972 GCA_043806535.1 Candidatus Aenigmatarchaeota archaeon | reverse complement strand
GGATAATAATACTTCGAGACTTGAAGAACTTTCATGCGCCCACCAGACTTTCCAGATAACCGCCAAGATAATCTTCCAGACTCCCTTTTGTCTGGCGGGCGTGAGTAGGCTTTATCCTCCTGATTAACGCTGGAAGCACATTGACATCATAGACAGTTTCGACAATGCCATGCCTTGAAAGATTGTCAGCAAGGTCAATCTGGTGGTCGTCCGTATGCTCACCGAATTTTTTCAGCCTTGGCACGACTATCACCGGTTTCTTGTACGACAAGGCCTCGATTATCGTGCCTGCGCCTGCGTGGGTTATTATCACCTTGGCATTCTTCTGTATTTTTCTGATTATGACCTTGCCTGTGAATTTGAAATGTTTGCAGTTTTTCGGCGCATATGTGGAGTTTCCCGTCTGCATTATGACGCTGTCTTTTATTTTGCCGGCCGCAACGAAGTCATCTACGGCTTTCACAAGCCTGTTGAACTGCTGCTTATGAGTTCCTACTGTGACGAATATCAAAATACCGCCCCCCTGTACTGCGCCTTGCTGCCGTAGAGCTTGAGCAGTTTTTTCCATTGGACCAAAAAGATATCGGCGAAAGGATAAATCATTTTTCCGGAAAGCGATGCCTTGTCAAGCCTGCAGAAGCTTTCAATGAAAACAATTTTTGCGCCGAGAAGCTTTGCCCAGAAGCATGCGGAAAGCGCCGCGCCGGCGCCCGTAGTTATTATCACATCAGGCCGCTCCTTCAAAACTATTTTGAATGACTGGTACAGGTTTTTTATGAAACTCACGGCATTTCTGCCCGTGTCATCTACAAAATATGATTTTTCTTTCCTGCCGAAATCCTTCGTGTCCTCGCGCTCGACCACGACATAGAAGTGGTCATACGCTTTCCAAACATCCTTGATTTGCAGCAGTTCTGTTATATGCCCGCCAGCGGACGACGCTACGCATATCTTCATTCAGACACCATGCCCAATTCCACGATAGGTAAAATATTTTCTCGCCTCATCTGCGTCGAACACGTGCCTGGTATCGACCAGACATCCGCCTTTCATGATTTTTCTCATCTCGTCCAGCCGTATGCCGAAGAATTCCTTGTGGTCGGTGAGCACAATGCACAAATCCTTGCCGGCCACAGCATCTTTCCAATTCTGCTTTATTCCGGCACCTTCAACAACACCGTCTTTTATGTACGGATCGAATATGTCAACCTTCTTCGCCACGTTCTTGATTTCATTGACAGCTTTCAGCGCCGGGGATTCGCGCAAATCATCCGTGCCGCCCTTGAACGTCAAACCCAGAACCCCGATCTCCGCGTTCTTCAGCTCAATTCCCTTTTCATCCAAACATTCTTTCACGAGACTGATGGCATGCTGCGGCATGGAAACCCCGTTTATCACTCTTACCAATCTCAAAGACTCGAGGCAGTTTTTCTCTATTCCGAGATTTTTCGCGGTGTTGTAAAGCGCTGTCACGTCTTTCGGCATGCAAGGCCCGCCCGTGCCAGGGCCCGGTATCATCATCCTTATCCTTGGGTCAAGGTTCGCATTTTTCCTTATTTCCATGACATCAGCGCCTATTTTTTCACAGATTTGCGCTATTATCTGGGCGTTGGCAACCGAGGAGTCGAGAAGATAGTTCCACACCAACTTTGAGAGCTCGGAAGCGGTCGGCGTTGAAACAATCTCTATGGGAACCTTTAGTATGTCAAAGAGCCCTGCCGCTATCTCGCAGCTTTTCTGGTGAAACTTATAGCCACCAATCACTATTGAATCCGTCTTGAGATTCTCGATGGCCTTTCCTTCCTGCAGCCTTTCAGGAACGTCGCACAACCCAAATTCGCCAAGCTGCATGCCGGAATTCTTTTCCAGTATGGGCAACACGGCTCTTTCAGTCGTTCCCGGATTAACAGTGCTTCTCAATATAACCAAGGAGCCTTTTTTCAATCCTTTCCCCACAGAAACGCATGCGCCACGCACTTGCGCGTCATCGAGAATACCATCCTTGTCCAAAGGCGTTCCTACGGTTATCAGAATAACGTCGCTTTTCGCGACAGCCCCCTCAACGTCCGAAGTCGCGCAAAGCTTCTTGCGCCTCACAACATCTTCAAGCATCTCGTCCATATGCGCTTCTTTTATGTAAGCCTTTCCCGCGTTAAGCGCATCGTTTTTTTCCTTTGTCCTGTTGCAGACAATCACGTTCGCTCCCAAATCAGCGAGCAAGACGCCGGACGGCAATCCTACATAACCTCCGCCAACTACGCAAATCGTGATTTTGCCGTCTTTCAGCAGCGTCGGGACTTCTTCCCTTGATTTTTCCAGCAACATGCTTGTCTCCTAATTAACTTGTCCTGAGGAATTTAAACCTTTTGATATAAAATCGCCCGCTTAATCTTAAATATCATGTAAAGTCAAATAAATCGAATGAGCGTAATTTCAGAAGATTTGGCACTGATATGCAAAAATCTTGAATATTTGAAGAAAAAAATCGAAGGCAAAACACTTCTTATCACGGGCGGCGCCGGTTTCCTTGGTTCCTGGTTCTGCGACACTGCGCTAGAGCTGGGCGCGGAAGTCATATGCGTTGACAACATGGTGACGGGCGCAGATGGCAACATCAAACACCTCGCAGGGAACAAAAAATTCACCTTGGCGCAAAAAAGCATACTCGATTTTGAAACCGGCAAAAAGGTCGATTTCATAGTCCATATGGCTTCCATAGCTTCTCCGGGGCTTTATCAAAAGCACCCGATTGAGACAATGGACTCAAACCTTCTGGGGATAAGGAAGATGCTTGACCTCGCGAAGAAAAACAACGCGCAGAGGCTTTTATTCACAAGCACGAGCGAGGTTTATGGCAACCCGCCTGACGGCAAAATCCCGACAAGCGAGGACTATTATGGCTACGTGAATTCGTACGGGCCGAGAAGCATGTATGACGAGGCGAAGCGGGCGGCAGAAGCCTATTGTTACTC
>JAZDGV010000072.1:0-3268 GCA_043806535.1 Candidatus Aenigmatarchaeota archaeon | reverse complement strand
TTTCTCTTGATCGCTTGAGCCTCCTGGAAAGAGCGCGCGTGCTCATCGCCGCATAGTTCCTTTTCAAGAATTTCAGCTCTTGCTTTGTCCATCGCATATACAATATTGGTTGAATGAGTTTCTTATTTATTTCTGTTTCATGAACCTGCGCGCCCCGCAGGCTTCGCAGACCATTACGTCGGCTTTTCCCTCCTTGATTATCTTCGTGTCAGGCTGCTTGCACTCCTGGCAGAACACGAATTTGGCGGCGTAATCTGCTATTTTCTTGTTGACAAGGTTCAAAGACACATTTCCGAGCATTACCAACTCCTTCCCCTGAATCGTGCCATAAGTCGCCATCTCCTTGGAGAGGAATTTTGCCAAGTCGCCGGGCGGCCGCCTGAAACGCTCCGCCATGTCCACGAAGTTGGTTATGGCGCTTTTCTGCCCGCGCACGCCCATTTCCGCTGTCGGCATTTCAAACCTGCGTCCCTTGTCTATCCTCGTTATGTGCGACAATCCTCTTTTTAGCAGCTCCTCATACTCCATACAGCCATTTTTGTCTGTTAAGAATATAAAGTTAGAAGAATCGCATTACTAATAGTGAGCGGATGAAGTACGTAGAACTCGCCAAGGCGTACGAAAGGCTTGAAAACACGCCGTCGAAACTTGAAAAGGCGGCAATTCTCGCAGACTCCTTCAAGAAATGCAGCGACCAAGACCTTCCGTACATGGTTCTCCTGTCGGGAGGGCGCGTGTTCCCGGATTACGACCAGACAGAGCTTGGAGTCGCCCAACAGCTTGTGATAAAGGCTATATCCAAGGCGGCAGGCGAGTCTGAGAGCAGAGTAGAGAAAAAATTCAAGTCGACAGGCGATTTGGGTCTTGTCGTCGAGCTATTTGCATCCAACAAAAAGCAAAAAACCCTTGGGCAGAAATCATTGACAATCGAAAAAGTATTCAAAAACATCCAGGGCATGACAAAACACGCCGGAAAGGGCTCGCGGGACAGGAAACTTAATTTGATAGCGGAGTTGCTGTCCGCCGCTTCGCCATTGGAAGCCAAATACATCATCCGCACGGTTCTTCAGCAGCTGCGCATAGGAATCGCCGAAGGCATCATACGCGACGCCGTAGCGAAAGCGTTCGACGTAAGCGCGGAAAGCGTGGAGAACGCCTGGAACATGAAATCGGATTTCGGGGAAATCGCTCTGGCCGCGAAAAAAGGCGGAACGCCTGGGCTTAAAAAAATAAGGCTCGAGCTCGGAAAATCGGTCCAAGTCCTGCTCGCAGAGAAAGCGCCCGACTTGAAAACCGCGCTCGAATCGTTTGACAATCCCGCCATCGAGGTGAAAGTCGACGGCATGCGCGCCCAAATGCACAAGAAAGGAAACGACGTGTGGATATACACCAGGCGTCTTGAAAACGTCACGGCGCAGTTTCCGGATTTGGTCAAGCTTGTGAGAAAATATGTGACAGCAAACGAATGCATCATCGAAGGCGAAGTTATGGGAATAAATCCGAAAACGCGGGAGCCTCTCGCATTCCAGATACTGTCGCAAAGGATACACAGGAAATACGACATCGAGAAGACTTTGCGCGAAATACCCGTCCAAGCCAACCTGTTCGACATCATCTATCTTGACGGGAAAACGCTGTTCGACAAAAATTTGGGCGAGCGCAGAAAGATTCTCGAGAGAGTCATAACGCAGACAAAGGAGTTCAAACTCATTGAGCAGATTGTCACAAAGGATCTTGAAAGGGCGCAGAGATTCTATGACCATGCGTTGCGCATGAAACAGGAAGGCGTCATGGTAAAAAACCTTGATGCGCCGTATATTCCCGGACGCTCTGTGGGCGGAGGATGGCTTAAAGTAAAGCCTACGATGGAAAGCCTTGATTTGGCAATAGTTGGCGCGACATGGGGCACGGGAAAGCGCGCGGGAGCTTTAACATCGTTCATGCTCGCTTGCCGCGACGCGGACACAGACGCTTTCCTGGAATGCGGCATGATGTCTACCGGAATCAAGGAAAAGAAAGAGTCTGAAATCGATGTCACGTACGAGGACATGACCAAATTGCTGAAACCGCTGATAACGTCTGAAAAATCCGGGGAGGCGAAAATAACGCCCAAAGTGGTAATCGAGGTCGCTTACGAAGAAATACAGAAATCTCCCACTTATTCGTCGGGCTTTGCGCTGCGCTTCCCGAGATTCTTGCGTCTGCGGCCCGAGAAAGGCGTGGAGCAGGCGGATACCATGGACAGGGTTTCATATTTGTACGAGTCGCAGAAAATGCGAAAATAGGAATAAAGCTTTTAAATAGAAAATTCAAAATTAATACCCGCCAGAGACGGCGTTTTAAGCTTAACTTTTTGCCATTCGGCGCGGGCGGATTAAAAGCTTATAAATGTCATGGTATTGTTATAATTAAGTGATTACAGAACAGCTAGAAACACATCAAAGATGTGTTTCAGAAACTATCATTGGCTGAACATAAAGGTGCTATGAATGGTGGCGTCTGAGAAGGTATTGGATTCGTTGAAAGACATCGGCTTGAACTTGTACGAGCGCAAGCTGTTTATCGCGCTGCTGGCGAGAGGGACGTCGACTGCAGGAGAGCTGGCAGAGATTTCAAATGTTCCCAGGTCAAGGACATACGACGTTTTGGAAACGCTTGCCAACAAAGGATTTTTGGTAATGCAGAATGCGAAACCCATGAAATATGTTGCCATCGAGCCGAAACAGGCGCTGGAAAGCGCGAAAACAAAGATGCGCGAAGACATGGAAATCGTGACGCAGAAGATGGACGAGCTCAAAACCTCTCCAATCGTCGAGGAAATGGAGGATTTGTATCACCGCGGCATCAAGCTCGTAGAACCTTCGGAAATGACAGGTTCCCTGCGCGGGAAAAACTCTGTGAAGAATCACATGGGATCGATGTTCAAGTCCGCCAAATCCGACGTGCAGATAATAACAACGAAAGAAGGGTTCAGCGATTTGCTCAATGACCATTTCGAGATTCTCAGGGACGCGTCAAAAAACGGCGTCAGGATAAAAGTCGCGGCGCCCGTTGACAGCGAGGAAGCGATGAAATCGCTGAAGCAATTCGCCGAGGTTAAAAAATTAAATCAGCAAAAGGGAAGTTTGTGCATTGTCGACGGCAAACAGGTTTTGTTCGGATTGACTGACGAGAAGACGCATCACACGCAGCACCTCGCAATATGGACGAATTCCGAGCATGCGGCGACAGAAGTGTTTGGGACATTGTTCAACCATGTCTGGAAAGA
>JAZDGV010000071.1:0-15962 GCA_043806535.1 Candidatus Aenigmatarchaeota archaeon | reverse complement strand
TCCGAAATCGAGAGATTCTGGAGGCGTTCCATAACTCTTGGGGAGGGCGTCAAGGATCTGGAAAATCTCAGAAAAGACTTGCGCGAAAGCAGGGAACTCATAGAGACGCTGGGAAAAACCGGCGGCGAGGAGAAAGCCAATCTCGAAAAATTATCCGAAAGCGCGAAGAAATTCGAGTCCGAGATTGAGCGAAAAAAAAGCCATTATCACAACCTCAATTCGATTCTCGAGTGGGCGGCGGAGTATGAAAGCATGCGGAGCGAGCTTCGAAAAATGACGGAAGAGAAGGCAAAAATTTCGGAAAGGCTGAAGCGGGCGGCGGAAAAAATCGAGGGCGTCGACATTGAGAGCATGCGAAAAGACTTTAACGAGGCGTCGGGCTTGAAGAGGGAACTAATAGTGAAAATCAACGCAAGCGCTGGGTTATGCGCGGACAAAAAGAAAGCCCTCGAAGAAGCCAAGAGCAAGCTGGAATTGCTGGAAAAAACAAGGGGCGAGATAAAAAGGATCGGCGAAATCACAGGCGATTTGGAAATATTCTCGACCGCGCTCGAGCGCACGCAAATCGCGTTGCGCGAGAATTTCGTCGAGGCTGTCAATATGGTGATGTCGGAGGTGTGGGACCAATTGTATCCTTACGGCGATTTCAGCGAAGTAAAATTAAACATCGATGACGCCGATTATGTGCTGCAACTGAAAGAACGCTCCGGGCGCTGGGTCGACGCCGACGCAGCGTCTGGAGGCGAGCGCAGCATAGCTTGCTTGGCGCTGCGCATAGCGTTCTCGCTCGCGCTTGCGCCAAATCTGAAATGGCTGGTTTTGGACGAGCCGACGCACAATCTTGATTCAAAGGCTGTCGAGGATTTGGCGAACACACTGCGATACGGCGTGAGCGACGTGGTTGAACAAGTATTCCTTATCACGCATGACGAGAAGCTCGAGGATGCGATTACCGGTTCGCTTTATCGCCTGGAAAGGAACAAGGCGAACGATGGGGCGACGCGCGCTGTGAAGTTGGATTAAGGTTATTTCTCTGGGAACAGATACAATTGGTAATGGTACCGAAATTCGTAATCAATGAGCGCGCGCTGCTAATCGGAAAGGCGCTGGTAATAGCCGACCTGCATATAGGCCTGGAGAACGAATTGGCAGAATCGGGAATCAGAATCCCGTCGCAAACGGAAAAGATGCTCGAAAGAGTGCTGGCGCTAATCAAGAAGACCGGCGCCAGGCGTTTGGTACTTCTCGGTGACATAAAGCACGAAACAAAGGGAATTTCTCTTCAGGAATACGATGAACTGACAAGATTCCTTGAGAATCTGTCGAAAAAGGTGGAAATCGACATAGTACCTGGAAATCACGACGGAAACATCCGGAAGATAGTGCCTACGAAGGCGACTATCCACGATGTCAAAGGCTTCTCGCTGGAAGGTGTCTACGTCTGCCATGGTCACGCTAAGCCGAAAGAAGACATTCTTGACTGCAAATATGCTGTAATAAGTCATAACCACCCTGCTATCGAGTTTATTGACAAGCTTGGAACTCGCTTTGTCGAACCGTCCTGGATTAAGTGCGAAATCGACAAGAAAAGCCTTGAAGCATCCTTGTCGCTCAAGAAAAAAACCGGCAAATTCGGTGGCAAAGTTAATACTCTAGAACTCGTAATAATACCTGCTTTCAACCAACTGGTTGGGGGGATGCCTTTCAACGCAACGCCTGGCAAAAAGCCGCTGGGTCCTATTATCAAAGCCGTGGATCTTGGAAAAGCGGACGCCTACCTGCTTGATGGCACATATCTGGGAAAAATACAAAAACTGCGTGGCTGAAAATGTATTCGCACTCAATCGAGAAGATACTGAAAAAGAAGAAAATCGAGCCCGGCGACCAGATCAGGGTCTTCAAGGAAAAGAATGTCTACGCAGGCACGTTAATGCCGAAGACCGAGACAAGCGATGCCAACTCCATAATCATCAAGCTTTCCACAGGCTATAACATCGGAAT
Organism: Candidatus Aenigmatarchaeota archaeon; assembly: GCA_043806535.1. Classification (GTDB taxonomy): domain Archaea; phylum Aenigmatarchaeota; class Aenigmatarchaeia; order JACPZZ01; family JACPZZ01; genus JAZDGV01. The sequence continues at coordinate 13,961 of JAZDGV010000071.1, read as the reverse complement.
AGGGATGAAGTTCAAGATAGAAAAAACCGGCGGCAAAGCCGTGCAAGGAAAACTTCTGTCGCAGGAAATCGAGTTCGACCCCAAAAAACCCACGATTTCCATACTTCACACAGGCGGCACAATCGCCGCGCGCGTCGATTACAGGACAGGCGGAGTCGTGTCAGCGTTCTCGCCGGAAGACCTTCTTACGATGTTTCCCGAGCTGAAGGAAATCGCAAACACCAGAACACGGTTGGTGAAACAGATTTTCAGCGAAGAGATGCATCCCGCTCATTACCAGATAATCGCGAAAGAGATCGCACGCGAGATAAAGTCGGGCGTTGACGGAATCATCATTGGGCATGGCACAGACACGCTCCATTACACGTCAGCTATGCTGTCGTTCATGCTGCAAGACGTTCCGATACCTGTCATATTGGTGGGCGCCCAGCGCTCGTCGGATCGCGGAAGTTCCGACGCTGCGATGAATCTCATATGCGCTGCCAAATTCATTGCAAAGACGGACTTTTCAGGCGTTGGCGTGTGCATGCACGCCACTCCAAGCGATGAGGCATGCTGGATACTGCACGGCTGCAAAGTGAGGAAGATGCACACCAGCAAGCGCGACGCGTTCCAACCTGTCGGCGCAATGCCTGTCGCCAAAGTCGGATATCTCAATGACGAAATAGAATTTTACCAAGGCTATAAGAGGCGAGACAAGAAGCGTCCGCTTGTTTTGAAAGACAACATTGAGCCGAAGGTGGCGCTGATAAAATCGCATCCGGGAATAAGCCCGAAGCTGATTGAAATTTTGACGCAGGAAAAATACCGCGGACTCTTGCTCGAAGGGACCGGGCTTGGCCACACGCCAGCCAATGAGATAGACGAGTTCACCGCATCTAACAAAAGATTCTTCGACAATATCAGGCGCTTCATACATGCGGGAGGCGTTGCCGCCATGGCGTCGCAGACAATATACGGAAGGGTGAACATGAACGTCTATTCAACAGGACGGGATTTGCTGTCGATAGGCGTTGTTCCATGCGAAGACATGACTTCAGAGACGGCATTCGTGAAATTGATGTGGGCGTGCGGACAATCGACGGACGCGAAGAAGGTAAAGGAATTGATGGCAACAAACATCGCCGGTGAAATTTCTGAAAGGAGAGAGGAATAGAAATGGCAAAAGAACCAAAATTCGATTATGAAAAGCTTGGATTGAAGTTCGGGATAGAGATTCACCAGCGTTTAGCTACCTCGCACAAATTATTCTGCGGCTGCGACGCCAGGATATCAAGCGATGCGCCCAGCAAGACGGTCATAAGAAAAATGAGAATCGTTGCCGGAGAGATGGGCGAGATAGATCCGGCCGCATCCTACGAGTTCCTTAGAAACCGATTCTTCGTGTACAAGTTTTTCCCAAAAGCAACCTGTTTGGTGGAACAGGACGATGAGCCCCCGCATGAAATCAACCAGGAAGCGTTGGACGTGGCTTTGACGATGGCGCTGATGATGAGGTGCGACATTCCCAAGGAAGTCCAAGTGATGAGAAAAACTGTTATAGATGGTTCGAACACCGCGGGATTCCAGCGAACGGCTGTGGTCGGGCTCAACGGCTCGATGAAATTCAAAAAGGACAAAGTGAGGATTCAGAGCATATCGATAGAGGAGGAATCCGCAGGCATCGTGGAGTCTGACGCCAATTCTGTCACATACAGGCTCGACAGGCTGGGAATCCCACTCGTTGAGATAACAACGGAAGCGCTGAAAGGCAATCCTGAAGACGCGGAAGAAATTGCGTATCAAATCGGAACTCTTCTGAGATCGACAGGAAAATGCATGCGCGGGATAGGCACGATACGCCAAGACTTGAACGTGTCTGTCGCGGGCGGGGACAAGGTCGAAATCAAGGGTGTGCAGTCGCTCGATTTGGTGCAGAAAGCGATAGAGAACGAAGCGTCAAGGCAAAAGAGACTGCTGGAGATAAAAGGCGAATTGAAATCGCGCGGGTGCAAGCTGGAGCTGTTCGAAAGGCCTAAAGACGTGACAGAGATATTCGCGGAAACGAAATCAAAATTCCTCCAAAAGGCGTTGCAAAACAACGACAGAGTTTTTGCGGTAAAGCTTCCCAAATTCAACGGGCTTTTGAAGATGGAACTGTGCGAAGGCAAGACGTTTGGAAAAGAGCTCAGCGAATATGCGGGTGCGTATGGCGCCGGCATAATCCACTCCGACGAGGATTTGAAAAAATACAACATCGAAGAGGAGTTTGAGAAATTGAAGGCGAACATCGACGCAGAACCCGACGACTGCGTTGCCATAGTCGCAGGTTCGCAGCACAGGGCGGCAAAGGCATGCATGTCAATCGTTGAACGCTGCAAGACCGCATTCATCGTAGGGGTTCCAAGGGAAGTCCGAGTGTCAAATGTTGATGGCACATCCAAATTTCTGCGTCCAATGCCCGGCTCTGCACGAATGTATCCGGAAACCGACGTTCCGCCAAGGAAAATCAACGATGAAACGATAGATTACCTGAAAAATCATCTTCCGGAATCGTGGGATGTCAAGCGCAAAAACTTTTTGAGGATGGGACTTGGCGCGGATTTGACCGACCAGATAATACGCTCCGAATACCTCACGGATTTCGAGAAACTTGTGAAAACGACCAAGGTCTCACCGAACTTGATTGCATCCGTACTTATTTCCACGATCAAGGAACTCAGGCGCGACAGCGTTGAAGTGGACAATATCACTGAATCTCATTTCGCCGATATCTTCAGGATGGTGGAGGAGAAGCGCATTGGCAAAGAAGCCATAAGGAAGATACTGATAGAAATTTCAAATAATCCCGCAGACACCGCATCTAACTTGGTTCAGAAACTAGGTTTGGCATCGATAACAAAAGACGAATTGGCGAGAGTGGTTGTCGATGTGATTGGCAAGAATATGGAAATGGTTAAGAAAGAGAAATTGCATGCAACGAAAATATTGATGGGACTCGTGATGTCGCAGGTTCGCGGGAAAATCGACGGAAAGGTTGTTAGCGAGATGCTCAAGAAGGAACTGAAGAAAGCCAAATTCTAAGATTTTTTATTTCTTGCCGTCGAAAAGGAAAGTAAGATTTTTCGTTATGACTTCTACGGCAACCGGATACATGTTATCGATTTCTCTTAACAATGACAAATATTCAGGAAGTTTTTTGCCCTCTCTTTCCTGAAGGAATTTCCTGTATTTTTTCCTCATTTCCAACACGGAAAACAACCCTGACGAATCCAGTTGAGAAAATTCCTGCTTGAACAATTCGCAACATTCTGATTTTGAAAGCGGATTGCCATTCTTTGAAGGATATTCTCCATTGTTTCTTGCTCTCATCAGGTCTATTGCCGAATATATGGGTTTTCTGATCAAATCTTCCAAAAAATCGCAATGAAGTTCGTCATATTTTTCGGGAAGTATGGAACTCCTCTTCGAGAATTTTTGCAAGCTTGCTACGGACCAGTCTATGGCTTCTTGCTTTGGGCTGTTCCATGACGGCAAAGGCGCCATTACCTCTGTGGGATTGTTCCCTATCACTCCTTCTCTGCAATATTTCCTTATGTATTTTACATAGAGGCCGTCTATGTTGTGAGCTCCGCTCCTTGCAAGATATTCTCTAACCGGGACAAATTCGATGGGAACATTTGTTTTGTCCATTGCAAACGCATTCAATCTCCTCAGGTTCATTTCGGCCTGAACAGAACTCGTGACTATCAATATATCGATGTCGCTTCCGATTCCAGCGTCATTGTGCTGAGTGGATCCATTGATGTTTGCGCCGTAAATCATGCCTTTTCTGAATTCACTCCACAATCCGCGCCTGAGAATCGCCAATGACTTTCTATAATCATCGGTCGTTGGTATCTTTCCCGCTTCAAACTGCTCAGGTGTGAAAACATATCCCATTTCGATTCGTTAGGAGGTAAAACTTAAAAACGCATTATTCCAAGAACTCGACCTCGTCGACGATGCCGTCGCTATTGACATCAACGCCTTTCACGACCTTCGCAGCGATTTTCGAATCGTAGCGGTTGCCGCGCGAAACTTCATCGAAATGCTTGACAAAGGCAAGCACGGCGGCGCGTGTCCCAGGGAATCTCTTCCCCGCAATCACGATTATCCTGCTCTCCTTGTTCCAGGGGCTGTCGATTTTCGCGATAAATCCATTCTCATCCTCTGAATACACCTGCCCCGATGTCTTGGAGACCAAGTTCCAATCCTCCTCTTCCCGCATTTGTATCGGCAGCTTGCCCTCTATTTGCGCAGTGATGATGTTTGCCTTGGGACCTCCAATGAGTATCAGGTTTGAATTCAAATCCCCTTCCCTGATTTCGGTGTCCAGCTTGTAATTCTGGAAATTTCCTGTTGACACAAGGGAGCCGATGAACAGAGAAAGGTCTATGGCGCAGCAGGCATCGGACGCGCGCGCCCTGTATTTGCCGTGCGGGTCAGGCGAACCCACGATGATTTTGCAATTCAATCGCCCATCGCTGATGAACGGCTTCAGGAATCCGCTCAAAGCCGACGCCGAGGAAATCTTCCCGACAGGCACTTTCTCGAACTCTATTTCCGGCACAACAGCGAGAACCGTGGGCTTTGCGCCGTATATCTTGGCTGTTGCCCCATGGCGCTCCTCCGTGCGCAAAACCTTGATCAATCCGTTCTTGCGCAACTGCTTGACGTGATAATAGACGTTCTGCGCATTGGCGCCAAGCTTTTTCGCAAGGTCATTCGGACACGCCGAATTTTTTGACAATTCCAAATATATCCTCCATGCAAGATGGTTCTGGAGCGGCTTGAACTTGTCAGGCGTCTTGAGATTCTTCATGGGAATTGCCTGGTTTTGGTCGTCCACCGCGTACATTCTATCACCACTATGAATTGTTTTATAACGGTCCTATTCATGCGCCCTCATCAGAGGTTTTTTATGAAGAGGTGTTATAACGATGTATATACCGGTATAAATAAATTCTTAATGGTATTAATAAGGGATTTTTGACAAAAAAGGTAGATTAAGGTTGGTTTTTACAATGTGCGGAATAGCCGGTTACGTGGGGAAGGACCAAGCTGCGCCGATATTGCTTAATGCGCTCAAACGCTTGGAATACAGAGGCTATGACTCTTGCGGGATTCTCACAGTGAGCGACAGAACGATGCATCACAAGAAGGATGCGGGGAAAGTGTCAGACGTGGACAAGAAGCACGGCTTCGCTGAGCTTCCTGGCACTTTTGGCATAGCGCACACGCGCTGGGCGACGCACGGCGAGCCGTCGCAGAGGAACGCGCATCCCCATTTTGACTGCAACCACAATATCGGAATCGTCCACAACGGAATCATATCGAATTATCTCCAGCTCAAGAAAGACCTAGAAAGCCGCGGGCATGCGTTCAAGTCTGACACGGACAGCGAAGTCTTTGCGCATTTGGTCGAGGAAAAATACCGCGGGAATCTGGAAATCGCGGTGCGCGAGGCTGTCAAATATGTTCATGGCACATACGCCTTTCTGGTCGTGAGCAAGAGCGAGGAGAAGATTGTCTGCGTCAGGAAAGAAAATCCTTTGATAATCGGGATAGGGAACGGCTCGTATTACGTGGGGTCGGATTTGTCCGCGTTTATAGATTACACGAACATCGCGATACCTCTGGATGACAACGAACTGGCGATACTTACAACGAAAGGCTACCAATTGATGACTCTTGACGGAAGTTTGAAGGAGAAGGAGATAATAAAGATAGACTGGGACGCGAACTCGCTGACAAAGTCAGGCTACGCTCATTACATGCTGAAGGAGATATGCGAACAGCCGATAACAATAAAGATTGCGAAAGGCATTCACGCGGACAAGATACAGGCGCTTTCTGAAATGATCGGCAAATACGACAAAGTCTATATCACCGCGACCGGCACATCGCTGTATGCGGCGATGGTTGCGGAATACTGGTTCGCGCAGATAGCGAAGAAGGATGTCAGAGTTGTGGATTCTTCTGAATTCCCGCAAAAAGCCGTTATTGACGAAAATTCCTTGGTGATTGCGATGACCCAATCCGGGGAAACGTATGACACTCTGTCTGCGATAAGATTTGCGAAATCGCAGAAAGCAAAGCTTGCCGCGATAGTGAACGTGATAGGTTCGAGCGCCACGCGTGAAGCTGAAATAACAATAATGCAGGGAGCAGGGCTCGAATCGGCCGTGTGCGCTACAAAGACATTCACGTCGCAATTGATGATACTGCTGAGGCTGGCGCTGGGCGTCGCAAAGCTCCGCGGAATAGACGTCTCTTACATCGAGAACGAAGTCGAATTGATTCCAAAGCACGCGGCAAAGATAATCGATGGCAAGGACAAGATAAAAGAAATCGCAGAAAAGAATTTCGATGTAAAAAATTATTTGTACATCGGTCGCGGAATTTGCTATCCAATCGCATTGGAAGGCGCGCTGAAGATGAAAGAGGTATCGTATTTGCACGCTGAGGGGATGGCAGGCGGATTTTTGAAGCACGGGACAATCTCTCTTATAGACAAGCATTTCCACATGGTCGCAATGATTCCGAGGGACGACAGAAAAATCCTCAGCAACGTAGAGGAAATAAAGGCCCGCAACGGTTTTGTTGTCGGAATATCGTCCGGCATGACGGTCCACGCCGATGTCCCGATAGAAGTGCCAGAGACTGGGGATTTGGTCACGCCGATATTGTTCTCAATCGTATGCCAGCTATTAGCTTATTATGTCGCTGTAAAGCTGGGAAACGATGTCGACAGGCCGCGATCGTTGGCAAAATCCGTGACAGTGGAGTGAGCGCTATGATAAAGGCAGTCATATTCGACCTTGATGGCGTCATAGCAGACAGCGAGCCCCTGCACAGAACTGCGGCGAACATGATTTTTTCAAGGGTTGGAGCCAAACCGGACTTCGACACGACGGGAATACTTTTCAGGGAGATTTTGTCCAGAATTTCCGAAAGGAACGGGTTGAACCTGGACGTGGAAAGCCTTGTCCAGAGCAAGTTCAAGATAATGCTCGATATCGCAAAAGTCGAGATGGATCCTATCGAGAATTCGATAGAGCTGGTCAATTCGCTCGGAGATGTAAAATTGGCAGTGGTGTCGAGCTCGACAAGGGCATGGGTCGAATTCGTGCTGAAGAAATTCGGAATCTATGACAGGTTCGATGCGGTGATAACCGCGGATGAAACAAAGAAAGGGAAGCCCGACGCCGAGCCGTATCTTCTTGCAAGCGAGCGCCTGAAAGTATTACCCGAGAATTGCCTTGCAATCGAAGACTCATGCAATGGAATTACGTCGGCGAAAGCGGCAGGCATGAGATGCGTTGCATTTGAGAGTCCGAACACAAAAAACCAGGATTTGAGCAGCGCCGATTGCTCAATCAGGAGCTTGCTGGAAATAAGGAAAATGGTGATGTGATATGGGAGATTTTCCGTCGCACATATTCAGGGCGTATGACATACGCGGCGTGTTTGGAAAAGACCTGACACCTGAGATAATGCTCGACATAGGCCTTGCGCTGGGAACCATGATGAAAAGGAAGGAAATGGGGAATGAGATTGTTATCGGAAACGATATCAGGATGTCCAGCGAAGCGCTGTCGCATGCGCTTGTGTCAGGGCTGCGCTCGTCCGGAATAAATGTGACAGATGTGGGAACTGTCCCGTTTGGCGTTTGTTTCTTTTCCGGCTGGAAACTAAAATCCGGCGTGACCGCTTTTGTGACAGCTTCGCACTTGGGACCGGAGTGGAACGGCTTGAAGATGCGCACGGGTGAAGGGATAAGCTTCACAGAGGAGAACAACCGGGAAATCGGAAGGATGGTAAGAGACAAGGAATTTGAAATAACCCCTGAAAAAACAGGAAACTACCGTACGTATGATATGAAAGAAGATTATGCAGAATTTCTGAACGGTCGCTTCAAAATTAACAAAAAACTAAAGGTCGTGGTGGACTGCGGCAACGGCAGCATGTGCATCAGCGCCCCGAAGATTCTTGAAAAACTCGGCTTTGAGGTTGTCAGGCTGTTCTGCGACATAGATTCAAACTTTCCCAACCGCCCGAGCGAGCCGACGCCACAAAACATACGGTCGCTGGTCGCGAAAGTCTTGGAGGAAAAAGCCGATTTCGGAATCGCCTTTGACGGCGACGGCGACAGGGCGGCGCTGGTTGATGACAAAGGCCGGGTTTTGACAGGAAACGAGAACGGACTTATCATAGGCAGGAACATTCTGGAAAAGAAGAAGGGAAAAATCATCGTGACTGTCGCCTGCTCGATGAGTTTCGAAAGGCAACTGCAGCCGCTTGGCGCGGAGATTGTCAGGATACAGGTCGGAGACACTTATGTGGTGGCCGAGTGTAAAAAACAAAAGGCGATTCTCGGCGTGGAGGAGTCCAACCATATGGTAATGCCGGATTATTTTGCGTTCGATGATTCCATGCTGATACCTCTGAAGATTTCAGAGATAATCTGCGCCTCTGGAAAGAGGCTGTCCGACATTATCGGCGAATTCCGCTTATACCCCTTCGAGGAAGTCGTATTCAAATGTCCAGAAAAAGACAAATTCAAGGTAGTCGAGAACATCCAAAAGAGGCTTTCGGCAAAATACGAGAAAGCCAACACCATTGACGGAATTCGGATAGAATTCGAGGATGGATGGGCATTGATGCGTGCGGCGAACACGTCGCCGAAAATCAGGCTTTCCATTGAAAGTGAATCGGATGAAGGCCTGAAGAAACTAAAAGAGGAGTTCTCGAAGATCGTCGAGGACGAGATCAAGGCGGTGAGCGGATGAAGTTGGTTTTCCTTTGCGGAGGCATCGGGAAGAGGATGTTCCCAATAATGGAGAGCAAGTTCCTGCTCAAATTTCTCGGAAAGACGCTGCTTGAGCACCATATAGAAATGGCGGAGAAGAGCGGGTTTGACAAGTTTGTGATAGTCGCAAACCCGGAGAACATAGGGAGCGTGCGCAAGGTGATGGAAACCGAGGACGTGGACGTCGAGTTTGCCATACAACAAAACCCGCTAGGCATAGCTGATGCCCTGCTGAGCGCAGAAAAACTCATAGAAAACGACGAGATTGTCATCGTAAACCCGAACGATGTGGTCGAGGAGAGCGCGTACAAGCTACTGATAGAGAACTCAAAGGGGGCCGCTGATGCATACGTAATCGGGCAAGAAAGAGAAAATTATTTCCCTGGAGGGTATTTGATTGTCGACAAGAAAGACGTTATGCAGGGCATAGTGGAGAAGCCCGCGCCTGGCGCTGAGCCGAGCAATCTCGTGAATATCGTCATACATTATTACAAGAATACCAAGAAACTCATGGAATATCTCAAAACAACCAAGTCTGACAAGGACGATGTCTATGAAAAAGCGATGGACAGGATGATTAAAGACGGCGCAAAATTCCAAGCGCTGAGATACAGGGGCGTGTGGCGCGCGATAAAGTTCCCGTGGAACATCTTCGACATCACAAAATTCTTACTTGACAAATCCCAGCGCACAATATCGCCGAACGCCAGAATAGCGCCGAGCGCTGTGGTCGAAGGCAACGTGATTATCGAAGACGGGGCAAGAATATTCGAGAACGCATGCATTAAGGGGCCGTGTTATATTGGAAAAAATACTGTGGTTGGAAATAATGCGTTGATAAGAAGTTATACACACATAGGAAGCAACTGTGTCATAGGGTTTTCCACAGAAATCAAGAACTGCTACATAGGCGACAACTGCTGGTTCCATCAGGCGTACGCCGGGGATTCGATAATATCGAACAACTGCCACATGGCTGCTGGCGCGATCACCGCTAATTTCCGCCTTGACGAGAAGACGATAAAAGTAAATATATTTTCGAAGGGCGAAACCGATAGCGGTCTGCGCTACCTCGGCATCATTATGGGCGAGGACTGCAAGTTGGGATGCAATGTGACCACGATGCCCGGCAAGAAAATCGGGCCCAACAGCATTGTAGGGCCAGGCGTCGTTCTGAAAAGCGACCTGGAGCCGAACAAGTCCATGTTCCTGAAGCAGGAGCATGTAATAAAGGACATCGACGGCAACGCGTTCGCGGACAAGCTCTCAAAATTCAAGTGACAATTCTTGTGATATCATGCGCGCGATAGAATCAAACGTAGTCGATGTCATCAACAACCGCATAGAAAAAAGAATAGTATTCTTCGGCGATAAGATAATGAACGCCGGCGCTGACGTTGAAAAGACCTATGACTTCTCCGACTATTACCTTCTTCCCGGACTAATCGATGCGCACATCCACATAGAAAGCTCGATGCTGACGCCGGATAATTTCTCTCTTGCCGCCGTGCCGCACGGGACAACTTGCGTGGTATTCGAGCCGCATGAAATCGCGAACGTGTGCGGTATGCGCGGAATTGATTACATGCTAAGCGCAAAGACGCCCATGCGCATGCTCTTCACAGCGCCGTCGTGCGTGCCTGCAACCAACATGGAAACTTCAGGCGCCGAACTCGGGATTGACGAAGTGAAAGATCTCTTAAGCAATCCGAGATGCGCGGGCTTGGGGGAGATGATGAACTACTCGGGCGTAATCTACAACGACCCTGTTGTCATGGGAAAAATAAACGCGGCGAAAGGCATGGGGAAGGTGTGCGACGGTCATGCGCCCGGTCTTAGCGGCGACCAATTAAAAAAATATGCGGCGTCTGACATATCGTCCGACCATGAATGCACGACCGAGCAGGAAGCGTTGGAAAAATTGAAACTCGGGATGCGGATAATGGTGAGGGAAGGCTCTGCGGCTAAAAATCTCCAAGCGCTGGCGACCATGGCGAATAAAAACTACAAGAAATGCATGCTCGTCTCCGACGACATTCACGCAGATGAATTGTTGAGCGAAGGTCATATGGACAGGATGCTGAGAAAGGCTGTCGCTCTGGGAATAAGTCCTGTAAAAGCGGTTGCGATGGCAACGATTAACGCTGCAAAATACTTCAAACTCGACGGTTTGGGAGCAATAAAATCCGGCTATTATGCCGACTTCGTTGTGGTCAAGAACCTCAAAGACTTTGAAGTCGTTGCCGTCTTCATAAACGGGACGCCTGTCGCAGAGAACGGGAAAGCAATGTTCGGCGCTAAAGCATCTGGCACTCCGAAAGAAATACTTGTGAGCGTCAGGCTCAAAAGTGTAGGAGCGGATGATTTGAAAATAGCATCGCCGAAAATGCAAAATGCGAGGGTAATAACGCTTGTGGAGAACCAGATTGTCACCAATTCCAAAACCGCCAGCCTGGAATCAGACGGAAAATACCTTATCCCAGATTTGAAGAATGACATTTTGCCTATTGTTGTTGTTGAAAGGCACAAGATGACGGGAAATGTGGGGAAAGGTTTTGTCGCCGGTTTCGGCTTGAAAGAAGGCGCTCTCGCTTCAACAGTTGCTCATGACTCGCACAATATAATCTGCGTCGGAGCGAACTACGGCGACATGGAATGCGCTATAAGCGAGTTGAAGCGCATGGGCGGCGGACTGGCCGCTGTCAAAAACGGCAAAATTGTCGAACGCCTGGAGTTGCCGATAGCCGGCCTTATGTCGGACAAAAGTGCGGAGATTGTCGCAGGGAAAACAAAGGACGTGAACGCTGCGGCAAAATCGCTCGGTTCTGCGCTAAGCGCTCCATTCGCGACACTGTCATTCCTTGCGCTTCCGGTGATACCTTCGCTGAAACTTACCGATAAAGGGCTGGTTGATGTCAACCAATTTAAATTCGTCGACTTAATTACAGGTTAGTGAATTAGATGACGGACGCGAGGAACGAAGCTGAGATAGGGATAATCGGGGGAACGGGCATTTACAACCCCGAGCTTCTTCAAGATTCTAAAGAAATCGAGATATCAACGCCTTTCGGAAAACCAAGCGATTTGATAACAATCGGCATCTTTGAAGGAAGAAAAATTGCATTTCTCCCAAGGCACGGACGAAAGCATACAATTCCTCCGCACAAGATAAACTATCGCGCCAACATATGGGCGCTCAGGGAGCTTGGGGTCAAAAGAATCATAGCGCCTGCCGCTGTCGGCAGCCTGCGCGAAGAATTGAAACCCGGCGATATCGTAATACCGGACCAGTTCATTGACAGGACGCACGGGAGGGACTCGTCTTTTTATGATGGCGGTCAGGTATGCCATATCTCGGTCGCAGATCCGTTCTGCCCGGAATTGTCAGAAACGATTTTCAACTCCGGAAGGAAGCTGGGATTGGCGATTCACAAAAATGGTGTCTGCGTTGTGATACAAGGGCCGAGATTCTCGACAAGGGCGGAATCGAATTTGTTCAGAAGCTGGGGCGCGGACATAATAAACATGACAATCGTGCCGGAATGCGTGCTTGCGCGAGAAGCTCAGATTTGCTATGCGACATTTGCGACTATCACGGACTATGACGCATTCACCGACAAGGCGGTCAGACTTACCGATGTCGTAAGCGTCTTGAAGGGGAATTCCGAAAAGACGCAGAAGCTTTTCAGGGAAATGATCCTGAACATTCCCAAGGAATCGAAATGCTATTGCAAAAACGCATTGAAGGATGCGTTGCTATGATAATCCTAGTCGCAGGACTTCCTGGAACGGGAAAGACTTCAGTTGCGCGGGAGCTGTCAAAAAAGCTTGGCGCAGAGCTTCTAAGGTCGGATGTTATCAGGAAAGAAATTCTGGGGAAAAGGACATATGCGCAGGAAGAAAAATTCGCTGTTTATGACGAAATGTTCGAACGGGCGGAAAGGATAAAGAACGTCGTATTGGACGCCACCTTCTACAAGGAAGAGCTTAGGAACAGGGCCAGAAAGCTTGCAAACGCATTGGGGACAGAATTATTCATAGTCGAGTGTGTGTGTCCCGAAGAGCTTGTCAAAGAGCGGCTGGAAAAAAGATACGGCGATGATTCGGAAGCTGGCTACGCTGCGTACAAAGTGGTAAAAAGGGAGTTTGAACCGATAAAGGAATGGCACATTGTAACGGACACGAGAAAGGCGCCGGAAGAAAACGCCGAAAAAGCCGCGACTGAGATACAAAACCAAATACAGAAAGAAATTGTCGAAGCTTTGAAAAAACCGGGCGCCTACCCGCACCCGGTAAAATACGTGAATGTGAAAGAAACTCACATCTCATGGGTGTTTCTGACAGGCGATTACGCGTACAAGGTCAAGAAAGCCATAAAATTCAACGTGGTCGACTATTCTGCGCTTGAGAAGAGAAGGCTTTTCGCGGAAAAAGAGCTTACGCTTAACAAAAGGCTTTGTGCCCCAATCTACATCTCTGTTGCGAGAATTGTGAAAGAAAACGGAACTATAAAAATTTCTGACGCCGGCGATGCGATAGAATATGCGCTTAAAATGAAAGAGATTCAGCAAGAAAAACTACTTTCATCGATGCTTGAAAAAAATGAAGTCGGAAAAGAGCTCATAGAAAGAATAGCGAAGATAATGGTAGACTTCTTTAACAGGACGAATGGCAGCGACAAAAAAATAGTAAACAACTTTATAGGCCTCAAGAAAAAGTTCTGGGACTCTTGCTTCGTGTCTGTAAGAGATTTTCGCAAGCCCCACGAGGATATTGAGAACAATGTTAAAGGATTTTTCGAAGACAACAAGGAAATTCTCGGTAAGAGGATAAAGGAAGGCAAGGTCAAGGACCTTCACGGCGACGCCCATTCAAGAAACATCTTTGTTGACAGCGGCAATATCTACATTTATGATTGCATCGAGTTCGACGACGAGCTGAGGCACGAGGACATAGCGTACGAGATAGCCGCATTGGCAATGGATTTGGACTTCCATAACCGGCACGATTTGTCGCAGCATTACATCGACACATATCTCCAGTTGAGCGGCGATAGCGATGCCATAAAGCTGTTTCCGTTCTATTTGTGCTACTGGGCGTATGTGCGCGGCATGGTGACAGGGTTCCA
>JAZDGV010000070.1:0-8523 GCA_043806535.1 Candidatus Aenigmatarchaeota archaeon | reverse complement strand
GAGTTCTTTACAATAGAGCCGGTCTCGCTCGACCCTTACGGATTGGTGCAGAAAATCGAGCACATAATCAACGCCGAAGAGGAAAAAATGAAATATCAAATCAAGCTGATAACGCCGGGCTTGAACGAGGAAAGGCGTGCGAGCATTTTCATGGGCGTTGCAGGGGCGACGCAAGTTCATCAAATCTCCAAGATTATTCGCCACTTTCTCGAGCAAATCAAAAGGACAAAAAACATCCAGCTGGCAATGATTCTTCAGATGCAGCTCCCGCTTATCGAGAGGATTGCAAAAGCGATGTACAAAGGAACTTCTGTGCTTGCGAGAGGGGAGCCGATCGGCGATTCCATAGGGCCGTTGATTGTCTCCAAAATGATCGGTGATAGCAAGACATCGGAGATTGAAAACGATACCGTGATAGCGAGGTCCAAATACAAGGGGCGCAATGTTATTCTGATGAAAGCGATGGGACCCGGCGGCCGGCTCGGAAGACTGGGAAGGGCATGCGAAAAACTGCTAAAGCGCGAAAGCGTATCCAGGATAATCACAATAGATGCGGCTGCCAAGCTCGAGGGCGAAGTGACAGGGGGCGTCGCTGAAGGTGTCGGAGTGGCGATAGGCGGTCCGGGCGTTGACAAGAGCTACATAGAAAACCTTGCGGTAAAAAGGAACATGCCGCTGGACAGCATCATAGTCAAGATGGGGCAGGAGGAGGCGATAATGGCGATGCCGTCTGCTGTGAAAAACTCATACAATGAAGTTTTGAAAGCGCTGGACAGAGTCATAGAGCGCACTAGGAAGAGCGACAAGCTGCTGATCGTGGGAGTTGGCAACACGTCCGGAATAGGAAATTCAAAAAAGGAGATTGAAAGGGCGGAGAAGCTCATAGACGCGTCCTCAAAGCGCGCGGAAGCCGAGAAGAAAAAGCGCCATAAAGAGCGTGGAATTCTCAAAAAGCTGCTTGGCGAGGAAGAGGAAGAATTCTAGGTTAGCTTTAAATCAATTGTTCCATAAACAGAATAAGACATTTTAATTGGTGAGAACATGGCTTTGAGACCGGGACGCTGTTACAAGATAGTGCACAGACCTTACACAAGAGTTTCCACGTCGGTTCCAAGAAAGAGCTACGTTGTAGGAGTTCCAGATTCGAAAATAACCCAGTTCGAGATGGGCGCAAAAAAGAAGAGCTTTGAAAAGACATTCAGGATTGTTACCGGCAGGGATATGAACGTAAGGTCAAACGCATTGGAAGCGTCGCGCCAGGTCGCCAGCAAGTATCTGGAAAGAATTCTTACGGTAGAGAACTTCTTTTTCAAAGTCCTCGTATACCCCTACCACGTTTTGCGCGAAAATGCGTTAGCGACAGGCGCAGGAGCTGACCGCTTCCAGGAGGGGATGCGAAAGTCCTTTGGAAAGCCGATAGGGACAGCCGCAATAGTCAGGAAGGGGCAGGCTATAATGGAACTGAGGGTATCGAAGGAAAACGAGAAAATCGCCAGGGTCGCATTGGACAGGGCGACAAAGAAGCTTCCTCCGGGCAACAGGGTAATCGAGATATCAAAGAAGCTCCCTTCAGACAACAGGATAGTCAAGATATAAATGTTATAAGTCTGAAAAGCGACTTTTTAATTCTTCAGAACGACCAAGGCAGTGTTTATGGGTTTCAAATGGCTGGCCGCTGCGGTCCTGTTGTGCGTAGCATTTCCGCTAGTCTTTCCAGACATAGCTTCTTACATAATATCGGACATATCCAAAAACCCCGAAGTGCCGAACATACCCTACTACGTCTTCAGGACAATGCTGCGGATGCTCGTAGCATATGTCTTCGTGGTTTTATTCGCGCTTCCTTACGGCATAATCTCCGGGATGTACCAAAAGCCGGCGAACGTGATGATACCTGTCATCGACGTGCTCCAATCTGTCCCCGTGCTTGCGTTCATGCCCGCCGCGTTCTTGTTCTTCGTCAACAATTTTCCCGGACAGCTGGGGCTGGAAATGGCATCAATACTGTTGATATTCACGGGCATGGCATGGGCAGTGACGATAGGCGTCTACGGCGCTGTGAAAAACATCCCCAATGAAATCAAACAATTCGCTCACGCGTATGAGCTGACAAGATGGCGATACATACATTCCGTAATTCTTCCTGCAATATTCCCTGCGTTTGTGACGCACTCGATGCTTGCTTGGGGCGGCGGATGGTATTTCCTGATTGCGACAGAGTATATGACGTTCGGCTCTGTTACGCACAAGCTTCCCGGAATAGGCTATTTTCTCGCTAACTCTGTCTACAATCTCGGCAGCATCCCGTCCGCGATGCTCGGACTGGTAATCTTGGTCGCACTCGTCTATTCGATAAACAGGTTTATCTGGCAGGCGCTCATCGACCACAGCGAAAAATACAAGTACGAAGTCGAATCTTTCGTGTCGAGAAAATCCACGCAGACGCTTATCATGAGAATTTACAAAAGGTTTTTCAAGCCCGAAAAAGAATTTCTCTTCTCGCTCTTTGACAAAATCGACCACGTGCTCTACCACCTGATCTATCGAAGGCACAGGGACTACGCCTTTTACGCGGTCGCAAAGAACAAGGCGGGAAGAAGATACAACCCGCAGATTCACACCATAGGTTCGAGGTATTCAGCTTTTTACAAGCTTCTGGGAACTGTGATAGCAATGAGCATTGTCATTGCAGTGATAATATTCTTGCTTGGCAATGCGCCAGAGCCGATAATGCAGACGCTGCGCAAATATCCAGAGGCGTACAACCTCCCAATTTATTCCCTGATGTCATTGACCAGAATTTCCATAGCTTTCATGATAGCATTGCTATGGACAGGCGCAGTCGGTTTTTTGATAGGAAGGAACAAGAAATTGCAGGAAAAGTTCATGCCGGTTTTCGACATAGGGCAATCCATCCCCGCGCTCGCGCTCTTCCCTTTCATAGTCGTCTTTTTGATAGACATCTTCGGCGCGACGCGGCTCAGCTTGGAATTCGCCTCGATACTGCTTATCATGACAGGCGCCCAATGGTACCTGCTGTTCAACATAGTTCATGCGGTCAAGTCGATACCAACTGAGATATCCGAAGCGTCGATATCGTTCAAGTACAGCGGCTTGAGGTATGTGAAAAATGTTTTGCTGCCCGCGATATTCCCCGGAATTGTCGTGGGAAGCATACAGGCTTTCGGCGGCGCCTGGAATGCTTCAATCGTTTCCGAGTATATAATTTACGGGGGGCGCGAATACACTGTTCCGGGCTTGGGTTATTTCCTGGACAAGGCGGCCTGGAAATTCGGGGACACGACGCTGATAATATTAACCCTTATCGTGATGGTTGCGACAATTTTAATTGTCAACAGGCTGTTCTGGAGGAAGATGTTCAAGCTGTCGGAAAAATATAAGCTTGAATACTGATAACCCCTCATAGACATTACAAACTTGTGACTGAAACATGCGTCAAACCGAAACAGACCCGAGGTCTGTTTCAATTGGCGTCTGTTTCTGCTTGCGCATGAGGCGATAAAAATCTCAATGATAAAAGTGCTGGACGTGTCAAAAACATTCGAAGTCGGGAATCACAAAGTCGATGTGCTGAAAGACGTAAGCTTCGACATCGATGAAAAGGAATTCTTGTGCATAGTAGGGCCGTCCGGTTGCGGAAAATCGGTTTTGTTAAGGATGATAACAGGCCTGGACACTCCGACTCAGGGAAAAATTTTCTTCAGGCACGAACTGGTCAAAGAGCCTTTGATGAACGCGGCGATGGTGTTCCAGACCTTCGGCCTGCTGCCTTGGAAGACAGTACTTGAAAATATCGAACTTGCCCTTGAAGCGAGAGGATACACCGAAAGATATTCCAAGGAGAAGACGAGAGCCAAAGCAATGAAGTACGCCGAGATGGTCGGGCTTAAAGGATTTGAAGATTCATATCCCCGCGAAATATCGGGCGGCATGAAGCAATGCGTCGGCATCGCCCGCGCGCTCGCTGTCGACCCGGAAATTGTTCTTATGGACGAGCCGTTCTCGACATTGGACGCAATCACGGCAGACAAGCTGAGAAAACTCGTTCTTGATGTGTGGCACAACCAAAGGACCAAAACAAGCACGTTCGTCATGGTAACTCACCAGGTGGAAGAAGCCGTGATAATGGGCGACCGCGTTCTGGTGATGTCGCACCGCCCGGGTTCAATCATCGGGGAAGTCAAGATAAAAATCGGCAGGCCGAGAACAGCGCATCTGAGGCACAAGGAATTCTTCAAAGCCTGCGATGAAATCAAGTCGTTGATGGCGAAGAACCTGGCGCACTGAACAGATTGAAACTGGCAAAAACCGCTCATACCTTTTTGTGTTTTATTTTTTCTTTATCCTACCCTTAAGAGATTTAATCCCCGCAAGCGAATTATTCTTCATGCATTGGACTGTCACACTTGAAGCGCTTGGAAAGGAAAACGTCGGGCTTGTCGGCGGCAAAGCCGCAAACCTCGCGGAAATGATCAATGCGAATCTCCCGGTGCCTCCGGGTTTCGCCGTAACCACGGAATCTTTCTTGAAGTTCATCGATTACAACAGGCTGAAGCCGAAGATAGACGAAATAATGCAGCACACTGATATTGACGACCAAAACCGGCTCGTGGAATCTTCAAAAAAAATCAAAGCCATGATAATTGCCGCGAAAATCCCGCCGCAGATAGAGGAGGACATAAGATCCTCCTACCAGGGGCTTTACATATCCGAAGAAGCGCGGCTTGCCGGGGGTAAGGCGCTGGATTTCATAATGGCCGGCCGCGACCAGACGGTTGTCGCAGTGCGCAGCTCCGCGACATCGGAGGACGCCGCAGAAGCGAGCTTCGCAGGCCAGATGGTGTCGATTCTCAACGTGCGCGGCGCAAAGCGGCTTGTAGAATCCGTCAAAATCTGCTGGTCCTCTTTGTACGAGCCGCGCGCGATTTTCTACAGGCGCCAAAACAAAATAACGGATCAGGCGATAGCGGTAATCGTGCAGAAAATGATAGCGTCTGAAAAATCCGGAGTGATGTTCACTGTGAATCCGGTCGACGGGGACACCGGCAAAATAGTGATAGAGGCGGCTTGGGGTCTTGGGGAATCCATAGTCTCTGGCACTGTCATACCTGACACGTATGTATGTGACAAGCGGACTGGCGCTGTTGAAATAAAAATCTCGAAAAAGGATACCATGCGCGTCCGCGACGTGCTGACCGGCGACACAAAGACCCAGCCAGTTCTTCCCGAACTTGTGAATGCGCGGGTATTGGGAGAGGACGAGATTGGCAAGCTTGTCGAGCTCGCAAAGCGCGTTGAGGACCATTATAAATTTCCGCAGGACATAGAGTTCTGCCTTGAGAGAAACAAGGTTTACTTGGTGCAGACGCGGCCTGTGACAACCCTGAAAAACAGGAAAGGCGAGTCTCTCAATGTCACGGATGGCGCTGTTGTCAAGGGACTCCCCGCATCTCCAGGCGTTGCGAAAGGGAGCGTGAAAATCGTATACGGATTGATGGATTTGGAAAAATTCCAGCAAGGCGAGGTGCTTGTGACAAAAATGACCAACCCCGATTATGTCCCGATAATGAAGAAAGCCGCGGCAATAATCACGGATCAGGGAGGTTTGACCGCCCACGCGGCTATCGTTTCCAGGGAGCTTGGTGTGCCTTGCATAGTAGGAACCGGCAATGCGACAGCGGTTTTGAAGACCGGCGATTTTATCACAGTCGACGCGACTTCCGGGCTTGTTTACATGGGGGACGCCACGGAGAAAGTCAGAAAACCGGCAAACGCTGTAAGCATTCCAGCCGCTGAATACGGTTTGTCGCCCTCCGACCTTGCGACCGGAACCAAAATAAAAGTCAACGTCGCATTTCCAGAAATAGTCGAGAAAAAAGCCGATGCGCTAAGATTTTCAGACGGAGTCGGCTTGCTGCGAGCCGAGCACATGCTCATGGATTCCGGCAAGCATCCGATGCATCTTGCGAAGGAGAATCCGGAAGAGCTTGTGGAAACGCTGATAAACGGCATGGAGAGGATTGCAAAAGTTTTTGGCGCAAAGCCGGTGTGGTATCGTTCCCTTGACGCGCGCACAGACGAGTTCAAGAATTTGGAAGGCGGCGGCGCCGAGCCGCACGAATCGAACCCGATGCTCGGCTGGCACGGCATAAGAAGAAGCCTTGACGAGAAGGAGATTTTGGAGTGCGAGTTGAACGCAATAAAGAATCTGCATGAACGCGGGTTTAGGAACGTGCACCTGATGCTCCCATTCGTTTCGTTTGCCGAGGAATTCACGAGCGTCAAGGCGCTTGCAAAGGAATTGAACGTCCCGCCGAGCGTGAAAATAGGAATAATGGTCGAGACTCCCGCATCCGCGATAATGATAGAGGATTTCTGCGAAGCCGGAATAGAATTTGTGTCTTTCGGCTCCAATGATTTGACGCAGTTGGTGCTGGGCGTGGACAGGAACAACGAGAACATCGCGAAGCTTTACAGGGAGAACAACAAAGCGAACCTGGAGCTCATGCGCCAAGTTATCAAGAAATGCAAGGAGCATGATATTGAAACATCCATATGCGGCGAAGCGCCCTCGCGCGATGACGATTTCGTCGAGAAGCTTGTCGCCATGGGCATAGATTCCATATCAGTGGAAGTCGACGCTTTGCAACATGTGCGCCAAGTTGTGGCGCGCAAGGAGAAGAAAATCACGCTTGAGTCGAATCAGTAGAATAGAGTTCTTGAACACTTTTCGAGATTTCTATCCATCGTTCTTTCGGGTCGAAACCCTTTTTGCGACGGCCATTCCCGTTCCCGTTATGCCCGTTATTGTTTTCTGGGAGTTTGCGGCCGTCTTTTCCGAAAATCGCATCGGTTATCCGTATTATGTCATCCCCTTTGTACGACGGAGGGAAGATTGCCGCGAATTCGTATTCGCGAAATGTCCGTCCCTTGTCACGGGTCAGCACGATTGACACCGGATACTGCTTGCTTAGATCAACGAACTCATCGTCGGGTATTCTTGTGCCCCACGGCGTTATCACGCGATAGCCTTTTCCGTGAAGGGTATCGGCGATAGAACTTGAAACGCATTGGTCGATGACAATCACCGGGGCGCGAGAAGAGGGGTCAGAGAAATCTCCTTTGTATGTCCATCTCTCGGATGACATGAATTATTAACGAAGCTTAAACTTTTATGCGTTTCAAGATTTTTCTTCGCACAATTTCCGGAAACATGGAAATTGGACTTAAATCTCTTTATGACTTATTATCTGCATGGAATTGAAACAGTCTTCTGGCGTCAATTATGAAGCGCTTGACCCTGTCAAGCGTTTTGCCCGTGAATTGTTTGAACCTACTTTGAAATATCCAGAAAGGCTTGGAATAACAATCCGCAGAATTCCAGGGGCAACCGCAACTGTTTTTAGCGCAGCGAAGATACAAGACAACGATTTTGACTTCGCCCAAAACATCGAAGGTCTTGGCACCAAAAACAAGATTGCGGATAGTATGTATCAAGAATGGGTTGAAAAAAAGAGAATTGTTGATGCGATGGAGATTAAAAGGCTTTACAGAAACCTCGGGCAATGCACGATTGCGATGTCAGAGTTGGATGTGTTGTCGATGGGCGCTGACATGTTCCTTTACCTTGACATAATCAGCGCAGGAAATTCGCAATGGTTCAGTTCAGATTTTGAAAGAGTAAGAGAATTGTTGATGGGATACCGGATTCGCGCCGACCAAGTGGGGTTCGCGATACCGCAAGGCGAGACGCCAGAATTGAAAGGAATAGTATACCCTGAGACACTTGACCTTGCCGGAACAGCAACAGGGTTGATAAGGCCAAGATCACGATTGATTGACGGCAGTAAGGTACGAAGAGGCGATATAATATTCGGACTGTCGAGCAGCGGCATCCATTCCAACGGATTGACAAAGGCAAGGGAGATAGCAGAAAAACTTCCTGAAGGATTCTTTACGCATTTGAAAAACGGAAAGACATTTGGCGAAGAATTGCTCACGCCGACAGAGTCGTATACAAGACCTGTCATTGAAATGTTCAAGCAGGGCGTTGATGTTCATTACCTCCAGCCTATCACAGGGCATGGCTGGGAGAAAATCGCAAGAGCTCCGAACGAATTCACTTATAAAATAAATAATGTCCCGTCGGTATCTGGCACGATATTTGGAGATTTGATAAGATTGGGCAAGGAAATCGGAGAGGACATGTCGCCCGAGAAGAATTATTACCGCTGGAATATGGGCGTGGGTTATATTGTGATTGCCCCCGGAGAATACGGTTGCAAGATAACTGGCATAGCGGCAAAGCACGGAATCAAAACATTCAATCTCGGTTATGTTGACGGCGGTCCGCGACAGGTGGTTATGCCGTTCGAGAACAAGGAAGGAAAACAAGTCATTTACACGCCCTGATTATTGTCGGTCTTAAATCTTTTTCGGGCGTATTATGGTTAGATTTTCATGCCACAGTTGGGAGAACAAAAAACAACGCCGAATGTGATT
>JAZDGV010000069.1:0-7120 GCA_043806535.1 Candidatus Aenigmatarchaeota archaeon | reverse complement strand
ATTATCAATAATGGGGGCCCTATCGCAGCTAGCGAAAAACCTTTCATTTTTTTCTTCTCACCAATTGCATAGTTCATACACTACCTCAAAAACTCCTTCAAAGTTGTATAAAGCCTGAAGCTTACCTCGTCGCTGCATTGTTCGCATGGCTTGAAAGGAATCTTGTATACAATTTCCGCGACCTGCGGCTCGAGCATCCTTTTGCTGTTCTCGGTGT
Organism: Candidatus Aenigmatarchaeota archaeon; assembly: GCA_043806535.1. Lineage (GTDB taxonomy): Archaea > Aenigmatarchaeota > Aenigmatarchaeia > JACPZZ01 > JACPZZ01 > JAZDGV01. The sequence goes on along the minus strand of JAZDGV010000069.1, from coordinate 6,903 downwards.
TATTTGCGATGACGTAACTTTTCTTCCCATCCGCGAACTCTTTCCTTATCTCAAACACGTACTGGTAGCCGTCGAGATTGTAGCCGGCGAATATTCTTTTCCACTCATTGCCGACATCATAACTTTTATTTCCAACCCAGGTTGAGTTTAAATTGTTGTCGCCACCAGGACCGTTCCATTCAAAGGCGGCGTATGAAAGCAGTTGCTTGAAAGGCGTTCCATCCGCTGTTGTCACTTCCAGCGAGGAGAGCAGGAGGTTCTCGGTGTTGAGCGAGAAACCCATCAGATAACCTTGTATCGTGACAATCACCACGTTGCCTGTTGTCATCTTTACTATGCTCAGCGTCAACAACACTGCGACCGAGACGAAAAACAGGACTATCAGGAACGTGATATCGGAGAAAATCGATATGTCGCCTTTCAGATTCTTGACGCTCATTTTTCACTCCCCTTCAAAAAATATATCTCGACTTTTGCGGGAACGGTTTTGTCTGGGTATCTTATCGCAACCGGATAAAAATATTTCAAATGGGGCGAAGCCTTTACGCTCTCGTCGCCGAACAGCCAAGACTTTTTTTCCGAATCCGTTATGTTTATGAAATATTTCGGCATGTCAGCGAATTCTATCTTTCCGCTCAAAACCCCGTTCAACGCGTCGAGCTTTTCCTTCGAGAAAACTCCCTTGACAACTTCCCCGTTCGGCGCATAGCTCAAAAATTCCGCGCCTATAATGTCCTGACCCATCACCATCAACTGCCTGTTCGTCCCATAGCCTTGTATGTCGACGCGAAATGATGCGAATTGGACTATCGAACCTAGTATGGCTATCGTGAATGTTATGAACGTTATTATTTTCACAAAGTTTTCCGACAGGAATGACGACATTATCTCACGCTTCCTTTATCTCGAACATTATTTCATTTGCGTCTGGATTATTTTGCTTTGTCACCCAGACGCTCGTATCTTTTTCCTCGCTGAATTCCCCCTCGTACGCGTTGATGTTGTTTCCCGGAAGGCTAACAAGATACGTTTTGTCGACGGGGAGAACTTTTTGTGTGACTTTTGTGTCGCGAAAAATTCCTAGGGAGGAGACCACATCGACATAATAGTTGTCTCCATCCTTCCCGACCTTGAGCGTGTAAGGGTTAGGCGAAACCAAGATGCGCGATTCGAAATTTCCCTGCGCTATCTGCGCAGCCGCCTGCATAGAGAATAAAGTATCCTGCAGCACGCGCTCGTCAAATGAAAACACGTATTCGCCGAACGCCGCGCCTGCTGTCGCGATGAAATACAGGCTGAAGAGAACAATTGCCAGTTCCATGATGTATATCAGGAAATCCCTTGCCAGTATGCTTCCTTTCATCCCCATCACATGATACGGTTGATTGACATGCAGTCACAAATTGACACAGACCTTTGGTCTGTGTCGGTCTGACGCTGCATGTCTGTTTGCGCTTCGCCTTGTTACGCTTGGCATGAGCAAGCTTGCCTGTAGTCCATGCCCGCTTTGTTCGCTAAATCTTGCAGCGTGCACACAGGTTTTCCGCAGATTTTGCTGTTGCTGTCGCTGTATTGGGCGCCAAGGCATTCATAGCTTGGGTTGCATTGCGCCAGCCTGCAGCAACTTGTAAGAAGCAGTTTCGCGGCAGCCACTGGATTTTTCTCGACCTCGCACTTCGCAAGGTTCATGTCGTCCTTCAAAAGCGGTTCGAATGGCGGGAAAGGCCATGCCGTATCATATTCTCCCTTTATCTCGCCGGTTGCGCATATAATCTGCAGCCCAAATCCGATGCCGAAAGCGGGTTTCAATATGTCCGCCCCTATGGAGCATGCCATGGAACCCCAGAACCAAGCTGCGGATGTTCTGAATGAGTCCTCGTCATAATAGCAATAGTTTGATTTTTCCGTGTCAGGGCATTTGTCAACCGATGCCATTATCACAGGCTTGTCATTCACGAGTTCGCCTGTGTTGTAGAAACTCACGCGAGCCAGACATGGGGAGACCAAATGGAATCTCGGATTCTCTGTTAATTCGACTTGTCCAATGGTGCCAGGAATAATAGGATTACCACGTTTCAGCTCAACATAGACAGATGTCGAGACTTTGTAAGCGGTTTCAAACTGCGCCTGCTCCTCCTTTGTCATATCTACCGCTTTCTGCTCAATGCCCTTGAGGTTCAGGCAGACGAGATTATCGACAGAGCATCCTGCGAACTCGTCCTTGAGGTAAGAGTATTTTAATTGGTTTTCCAGATAGTCAGGCCCGAAGAAAGACTCTATGTTCAACACTACGAGCTTTTTGGTTCCTGCTAATTGGAATTGCACGTCCTCGAGCAGGTTCACGATTGTCTCAGGATCAAGTTTCCAGATGTTCGCCAGCATTGCGGTTTCCATGTATTTGTCCGCGTCCTTTCCGGCCAGGTCAATTCCCTCTTTGCCGGCGTCTTTGAGAAGGTTTCGGAAGTCGTTCACAAAACTGTCCATGAAATTGTTGGTTCCGAGCAGACTGTAAATGGGTTCCCTGGTCGGGCTGTAGCCAGCATCGCCAAAAAATTTCTTGTCAAAGGAATTCACGATTTCCAGAGGGACTTCAGAGTCCACAAGCTCTTTCCTGTAGAATTCTATGAAAGACCGCATCACCTCATCCTTCTGTGGGCCTGTCAGCTCTTGCGATCCCTTTGTCAGCAGCTTGGTATACAACTCGCTCGTTTCTCTGTTTGTGCTCGTGACTCCTTCCTTGAAGAACGATTGCAGCGATGAAACCATAGAAGCTTTAGTATCTCCGACAGGAAGACCTGTGGCGCCTTTCGAAAACGCATTTCTTAGCGCCTGCCTCAGCTTTGCAGGATTGGTTGGTATTTTCATTTCTTCGTTCAGCACTTTGGAATTATAGATGCTTATCTTATCGAGTATGCCTCTGTCAAGAGTTCTTCCTTCGGGAGTTGATTCGGTGAGCTTGAGCAAATCCCAAACATGGTCGTTCGTCTCCTCGGTTATCTCCAATATTCCATCAGGGTCTGTGAGCGCGTTTATCGGCCTTTGGTAAACGCCTTTTTCCTTTGAAAGCAATGTCATGGATTTCTTGAAGTCGGATCCTGCCTGTGTCATAGAATCTTTTATCAGCCTGTCAAATCCCTCGTGGTTGGGGTTTTTCACCAAATCTTCGACATCTATGTATCTCGAGCCGAGCCTTTCAGCCTCATCGGGCGATGCGAAACTTTTTTCAAACACTTCGGCTATCGCCTGGTCTCCCTCTTTTGCGGAATTCTTGAGTTCCGAAATTGCAAGACTGACTTCTTCCCACTTGCTCTGCGTGAGAACCGCTTTCCTGTACGTGATTCCGGCTTCCTCGACAAGCACGGTCTTGATTTGTTTTTTTCCTGCCGTTTCAACGGATTCGACTATGAGGTTGTCTGCCATGGCATTGACAATCCCGTGGCCGTATCCTTTTTCCATTATGGTTTGGATTGTGTTGACCTTGATGAGTTTCGTGAGACCGCTGTGCTGCAATATGTATCTTATTGGCTGCACAGTCACATCCCCAAGATATTTTGCAACTGCGATGAACGGCGTGGCTAGCCTTTCCGTTCCCGTAACTGTCCATTTGATTCCGATAAATACCGCCTTGAAGATTTTTTGGACTGATGATGGTGTCACCGCCTCAGCAAATGGCTTTGTTGCCTTGTATACAGCTTTTGCAAGTTTCCCCAGAGTTCCTGTGACAATAGCGGAGCCGTAGCTGAAACCTGCGAGCTGGGCGAAGTTCTTGGTGAACGGATAGCTCTCATCGAAGTATATAAGACTTTCTCCGATGTTTGACGGCGATTCCGGAAAATGCTCCCAATATATCATATATTCCGGGTATGTCAATGCGCTGAGCGTTAATGGACTCTCTACATGCTGTTGGCACAGCATCACGAATGTCGGATAGGGGTTTTCAGCTGTGTAAGTCCCTGTCGTTGCAACCGTTTCTATGGCGTTCCGCACGTTGTTCGCCGACCGTTTCGCGAGCGCGTCGCAGTCGCCTCCGCCTATCAGGGAATAGATAAGATACGCGACAAGAATGAGCATGATGATGCCTACGACGAGATATGTTGTATCTTCAGCTGTCGCTTTCATACTTAATATTTGCCTGTCATTAATATTATCTTTCGCTAGGAGCATCCGCAGAACTTTTTGATGTTCGCATCACCAACAACGTTGACTTTCCCGGCGACCGCAGACAGCGGGCATTTGTCGCTGCCGCAGAATGAGGATATCATGTTTTGCGGTATGTTGCACATTATCGCGTCCGAGCTCGTTGTGCAAGTAAGGGGCATGCTCGCCTGGCAACAAGTTCTTAGAACAACGTTCTTCGCGATATCGCCGCCTGGGTTTATCACGCCGTTCATAATAAGGATTACTACAGCGACTATCACCACTACCGCTATTATCACCAAGACGAGCATGTCTATATGGATTAACGCTTTCATGCCAATCACTATAGTTTGGTTGCGCAGCATTTCGCGACGCAGCCTTTCAAATCGATTCCTAACGCCTGGCATATTTCATAAACGCCTTTGTTGTCCACTTTTATCTCGTTCAGCGCAGAGGCGCAGCCGTCGCTGGGCGAATTCGGATCGCAAACTGTTTGTGCGCACTGGTACTTGACAACGAATTCGAAACAGCCGCGCTCAAGTTTTTTCTGGTTGTCCATGGAGCTTAGCGCCGGCATCACTATGAGCGCTATAAGAGCGAGTATAACTGCCACGACAAGGACGAACACAAACACCCCCATTGATTTGTCGATTTCTACTGCCATGTCACTTACCCATTAACGCTTTGAACACGTCCGCTATCCGCTGGGACAGCGTTCCAACGCCGCTAGAAATATCTGGGGCGCCGAACACAAATATTATTGCGAATATGATCGCGAGCAGTATCAAGCCGCCGACAATGATTATCAGCATAATAGTTTCGAGTCCTTTCATGACATCACGCGCATAACCCAAAGTTTGTCCCTTTCGCCGACTCGCATTTCATGCCTGTCGCGCAATCCGGGTTGGCGTCTATTCCCAACCATGCGCGGCAGCCGCATATGTTCTTGCTGTTCATCGAATCATGAACGCACGCATAGCCCTGAGGGTTTGACGCGCACACACTTTCGTCGCTTGCGCATCCCGCTGACGCGTCTATGGTCCTGCTCGCTTCCTTCGTGTCATCGTCCATTACTTTCAGCCAACCCAGCGTTATAGCAAGCAAAGCCAGCAGAAACACGACCGCTATCACGAGCGCAATATTGTATTCGGACACGCCTTTCATAATATTATTACGCCTTGAATCATATTTGTTTTTGTCAGGGCTTCTCGCATATTCCGAGGTATCTTACCTTGTTTGTTTCGTCGCAACTTGTACCGCCACCACAGCCATACGTGATTCTTATGTCGCCTTTGCACACGTTGTCGGCACCGCAATTGTAGGCGATGTAATCGGATTTCGGCGATGCGCACGGGACTGCAACTCCCCTATAATCCATCGGACTTGGGTCGTCAAATGAGAATGTAAGGCCGATGCCATCCCTGACATACGGGCTGAAGAAACCTCCGCTGCCGTAGTCCAGTTTCCTTGACCCGTCTGGAAAAACTCCCCCGATTCCCATGTCTATTATGAAATTCTCTTTGATTTTGGCCGCCAAATCTGCAATAGGCAACCCGGGTTCGGGTATGTTTATTATCATTGTACAGTCGCTGTCAACCGACCTGCATGTATTTGGATTCCGGGAGTCCGTTATCATATTGTCAATCCAGCCGATGATGACGTTTTTCGCAGTGTCAGTGTCCTTGATTCTCGGGACATCAACGTTCTCGTCGCAAATCCCGACTCCTTTGTCTGTCTTATCGTAATACAGCCACACCTTGCCAGTACATACATTGTCGATTCCGCAGTTGTACCTTATCTTGTCAAATGGGTCTCTGTGCGCTTCCCCGCATTTCTTTGACGGCAGAAGCCATGCCCTCTGGTCAAATCCAGACGTCCCGACTTGTGCCCTGCACGCGGAATCCGAAAATATGTAGTTCATAAGCGAGCTGGCTTCTATTTTACAGGAACCCAAATCGAACGGCCCGGACTTGAAATCAACGCTGCCAAATTTGCACGCCTCGATGAAAGTTTTGAAATTGCCTGTTGCCGGATTGAACAAACCCTCGATAATGCTTTTGCAGCCGGCTTCTTGCGCAACGTCGGCAGCTGCCCATTTCAACGTATCTGAAATGGTCAATCCTCCGGATTTCCATACCGGCGTGCCTTGGAAATAACTTGCGGGTATCGTGGTTGTGGTCGTGCCGCCTGGCGTGGTGTCGCCTCCGCCAGGCGAGCTGTCGCCCAGATGCAGCCATGGCGCCGCCTTGTCTATGTTTGCGAGCGCCTCCTTGGAGTTGAACGCTACCAAAGTCAATATAACCAGTAGGACCATGGTCAGGATGACGCCGAGCAGTAGTTTGAACTCCATTCCTTTCATCATATCACATCACAGATTGCATATCGCTTTCCCTATGCCGAAAGGTGTCAGCGCACCGCACACCACCTTGGCAATCCCAACCGACATGCTGCCGGAGCCTGACTCTTTCTGCGCATAAAAAAAGAATATGATCAATAAAACCAGCGCCATCACCACAGCCACCATCAAAATCAGCATCTGGTCCGTTGTTCCTTTTTTCGCAGCCATGAAACCATCTCTTCATTATTTGTAATCGAAAGTTTATTTACCTGCGGTGAGAAATCCGGGAGAAAGAATCCGTATTATCGGATTCACGCACTTCAAGCTTGAAGGCAGGCGGGTTGAAGCTTCGACCGCTGTTCCGCCGCATTCATCGATAACGTCTTTAAGCCCGCCCGTCTCCTTTGAAATCTGCATTGTCGCCATTA
>JAZDGV010000068.1:0-2185 GCA_043806535.1 Candidatus Aenigmatarchaeota archaeon | reverse complement strand
TCGTGCGGTATTGTAACAAAATCCTTGTTCATTAATTCCTCGACTTTCATGAGAATCACCTAAGGCCTTATCCTGATTATCTGGTAATATGTTATGTCGAGTTCGTTGTCAACCAAAGCCCAGAGCATCTTTGCCCTTATGTTGTGCGCCAACCTGACCGCGCGCGAAAGCTCCGGGAAAGAGCACGTGTAATCTTCAGCGACGGCGTGAACAATCCATTTGGTGTGCTCGTGCGCCTCTTTAGGACCTCTCTTAATCCTCACACCGCGTTCGTATATCCTGAAGTGGCATCCGAACTTGTAGCCTGTTTTGATCGTGAGCCCGCGTTCGCGCAGATCCCTGTATACAACGAACATTGTATGCAGATCCCTGTTTATCGCCAGCCCCGCTTCCATGAGATCCTTGAACTCAACAGCCTTCTTCTTAGACTGTACGATGAGCTTGTTTTTTGCGACCAAATAGAGGGATTCCACAAAAGAGATTTCAAGCCTGCCGTCAACGATTTTTCCATATCCGCGCTCTGCAAAATCATTTAGCAGCGGATGGTTGTAGACTATCACATGCGTCTCTGTCAGCTCTCCTTTAAGCGGCTCTTCCGCCCCGAGTTTTTCGAAATCGGCGTCCTGGAAGTATGGCTCCTTCTCCGGCGATTCTTCTACCAAGACCACACCAGCCGCTTCCTTCCCGTCCTTCTGTCTTTTCTTGCCCACAATATCACCGATTCAACAATCTAATTTGAAGTCGCATTAATAAATCCGATTCGGAATGCCCCGCTCAAGTGTTTTTCTTTGGTCAATCTGCTTTTTTAGTTTCTTCACAAGACATATAGATGCTTTGTGCATGAAAACATGATTGTTTTCATTGTTCGGATAACGTAAAACACCATGTGTTTTACGGCCGTCAAACCAAAGGTTTGACGTAACTTACACTTTTTCTTTTCCAAAGAAAAGGGTAGTTCCAGACTGAAGCAAGCGCAATTAGACATACACCGAAGGTGTATGTCAGCTGGCGCATGCTTCTACTGGCGCATGGGGTCGGTGGGATTTGAACCCACAACAGCACGGTCTTCAGCCGTGTACTCTCCCGGGTTGAGTTACGACCCCGCGCATACGTGTGTAGATGTCAGCTGACACACATATTCGATGTATGTCTAATTGCGCACGTTTCTTTTTTCCGTTTCTTATTCTTAACATCGTCCGTAGGATATATCTGTTACTATGCCTGCCGCGACTGTTATCCCCGCCTCGCGCAAAGCGAACCGCGACATCTGGGGTATTTCCGAAGTCTTTTCAACAACAAACGGCTGCATGGGCTGCAGCCTTATGACGCCAGCTTCGCCGGTGCGCAGCAGTTTTGGCGCTTTCTCCATTTCCTCGCCAGTCATCGCATCGGTCTTGCTTACCATCTCGATAATCCTTACAGGGGCGTCGACCGTGTGTATGAACATGGTTGGCATATGCCCTATTGCCAATCCGGTCTTGTGCTCCAAAACCACAATCTTGCATTCTATCCATCCGTCCTGACCCACGACTCTTGGCGCGTTGTCAACGTGGCTGCACACATCACCTCGCCTGATTTGCTTGTAATCGGCGCCGCGGACATTGAATCCTATATTGTCGCCGGGCTCCGCTCGCTGCAGCTGCTGGTGATGCATTTCAATTGACCTCACTTCGCCTTTAACTCCGGAAGGCGTAAAAACAACCTCATCTCCGACTTTCATCACGCCGGTTTCCACACGCCCGATTGGGACTGCGCCAACACCTTTGATAGCGTACGCCTTGTCTATCGGTATGCGCAGCGGCTTGTCCAGCGGCTTCTCGGGCTCTTTGAGCTTGTCGATAGCTTCGAAAAGCGTCGGGCCGGAATACCAAACCATATTCTGCGATCTTTTGAAAACATTGTCCCCGAGATACGCCGATACCGGAACGAATGCGCATTCAGCGTAACCAACCGATTTTATGAGTTTTTCAACCCGCGCCTTCGCCTCTTCGAATTTCTGCTTCGAATAACCGAGCTTGTCCATCATGTTGATCGCTACTATCAATTGCCCGACCCCGAGGGTCTTTATCAAGAACACATGTTCTTTTGTCTGCGGTTGTACTCCAAGCTGTCCGTCTACAACCAGCACAGCCGCATCGGCGTCGCTGGCACCGGTTATCATGTTCTTTATGAAATCGCGATGGCC
>JAZDGV010000067.1:0-2027 GCA_043806535.1 Candidatus Aenigmatarchaeota archaeon | reverse complement strand
ATGAGTTTCGCGCCGCACTTGGTGCATTTGGGGATTTCCGGCGCATCGCGCACATGACCATGCCAACTCCAGCCGCCGCAATTCGCGCACAGCAGACCGATTTTCGTGTTCAAAAGGCGTTCTTTGAATATCTTCAGAATTTCATGTTCCGGCCGCTCCGGTCCCACCGTCTCTCCGAACTCCGCCTTAAGACCAAGGCGCCCGAGAAATGACAACTCCGATTGCGTGATTTCTATTTCCTTTTTCTGTATTTTACCGAGTATGTCGCGCGCGCGCTTCAAATCCATCTTTTCGAGGAATATTTCCCTAAATGTTTCTTCGTAAACAGGCGTGCCGACATAGGCATCAATGACTTTTCGCATGGATATCTTCTCGAATTCCGCGAACTTTGATAGCACGCCAAACCGTTTGGCATTGTGTATGAATCGCCACGTGAACAGCTCTGTGCGCGGGATGTTGACGCGGAGAATGTTTTCCAAATCCTCTGGTTTGATTTCCATTATCATGTTTTTTATCGTATCGAAATCCGTCTGTGTTTGCGTTGTAAGGATGATCCTGTAAGGGTTGATTTTGAGATTTACAGAACCTATCTTCGCCGACAGCAGCGTTGTAAGCGCCTGCCCGATTGTATTATTCACTAAGCTGCCGAACGGGGAATTGATGACAACGCTGTTCCCGAAAATCTCGATGAACATCTTATCCGGCGACGGCTTGTAAAATTTCTTTTGTTTCTGCACCGCGGCGTAGATTTTGTCCGCGACGTCCTCATCGACTGGGTAATTCTTGGTTATGTGCTCTATCGTCTGTTTTTTCTCATGCGTTTCTGACGCATCCCACACGTCGGAAAACATTGTCGCCACGCCTTGCGCTATTTCATAAGGAACGGGTATCAATTCGCCTTCCCACGCAGGAATAGCCGCTTCGATGTCTTCGACAGGCTCAACAATGATTTTGTCGCCGACAATATCGAATATGCGCCACGCTTGGCCTTTGCACACGAAAGTCGTGCCAGGCTGACCGTGCAGCGCTATGAACTCTTCGTCCAAAGTTCCTACGAACTGATTGGTAAGCGTGTCGAAAATCTTGTATTGGCGCACGCTCGGTATCGTGCTGAGATTTTCGAAATAATGGACCCATCCGCGCCTGCGCCGGCTGATTATCTTTGTCGCCGGGTCAAAGAAAATCAATCCTAACTGATGCAATTGCTTGCACACGGACATGAATGTGCTAAGTTCTAATTGCGAGTATGTGTGCGCTTTCTTGAATATCTCAAACGCTTCATCGGCTATTATCTGGTATTTGTCAAGCGTAATGCCGACAATCTGATGCGCCAAGACGTCTGCTGCCAAACGGTGCATCTTGGGCTCTTCTATCTTTCCGGCGAGCGCCAACTTCGCGATTATCGCAGACTCAAAGCAATCGTCGATGTCCGTTGTTATTATAATTCCTTCAGACGTTCTTCCAACGCCATGCCCTGACCGCCCGACGCGCTGTATTAATTTTGTCACTTGCCGCGGGCTCTGGTACTGGATGACAAGGTCTATCGAACCGATGTCTATGCCCAGTTCCAACGATGACGTCGCTATGAGCGATTTTATTTCCTCTTTCTTGAACTGCTGCTCGGCTTTCATTCTCACTTCTTTCGAAAGAGAACCGTGATGCGTTTCGACTGACGCGAATATCTTCTTCAGCCTGGAGCTTAGTATCTCCGCGAACTCGCGCGTGTTCGTGAATATCAATACGGATTTCCTTTTTGAAATCATCTCAAATATCTTTCGCAGCCGTGCGGCTGTCTCTATCCCTATAAAGAGATCGCTTGAAAGTTGGGCGTCCTCCTTTGTCGGCTCCGCCGATTCGACTCTGATGTCCAGCCCCTTGAGTTCGGAAGCGTTTATGATTTCGCATTTCCTTTCGCCCACAAGGAATTTTGCCACTTCTTCTTGATTCCCGACCGTGGCTGAAAGCCCTATTATCTGCGGCTCACCGCACAATTCGCGCAAACGCTCCAACGCCAGCGATAATTGGAC
>JAZDGV010000066.1:0-3722 GCA_043806535.1 Candidatus Aenigmatarchaeota archaeon | reverse complement strand
CCGTGGAACATGTATTGGTCAAGCGCATGTCCTGTGAGGTTTCCGACAGGGACAAAGCCTTTGGAAATGATTTCCGACTCTATTATTTCCGATATTTCGCAAATTTTCTTTCCAGGAACCATGAACTTGAGAGCCTGTTCCAACGCGGCTTCAGACGCCTTTATCATAGCCGACTCATTCGAGTTTTTTTCGCTGCAATAAGAAACCGATGCGTCTGCTATATAGCCGTCAATGTGCGCGCCGATGTCAACCTTGACGATATCGCCTGGCTTCACGCTTGTCTCGTCGCCGAACTCCGGCGTGTAATGCGCTGCCACTTCGTTTATGGATATGTTGACGGGGAACGCCGGCTTCGCGCCTTTCCTTACCAGCTCAGCTTCTATGTCGTCGGCCAACGCCAGAATTTTCGTGCCGGGTTGCACTTTGAGCGATCCGAATATGTCCCTGACTATCTTCCCCGCTTTCTTGTATTTTTCAAACGCCTGCGGCTCCATACCAATCAATTGGTCTGTCCCTTTTTAATATTAATGACTCCGACCAATGAAAAATATGGAAACGTGGTTTGCGCTTGCGATACTGTTTGCGATTTCCCACTCGTTTGTGTCTCTCATAGACAAAATCCTTCTAAGGAAAAAAATAGACCCGGTGGGATTGTCGTCGTTCAGAATATTGACGAACGCGGCCATAATGCTCATTGTTTTCGCGCTGTTTTTCAGACAACCTCTGTCGCTAAATTGGACGGTGATAATAATCTCGGTGCTGTTCTCAATCAGCGCCCTCTGCTATTTCTCTGCGCTCAAAATCGAGGACGTGTCAAAGGTCATTCCTTTCGGGGAATCCATTGCCATACTGCTGTCGTTTTTCATCCCGCTAACCCTCTTCCATGAGGCCATTTCAGCATATGACTATCTTGGAGTTTTTGCCATCGCGATCGGAGGTTATATAATATTGACCGACGGCAAAATCTCATTTCCGAGAATGACGCGCGGCTTGGCGTTGATCGCAATCAATGCTGTGACAATTTCGCTGGTCGGGGTAATCGGCAAAATCGCCGTGGCAACAATCCACCCGATTCAGCTCACTTTTCTCATGTACGCATTTGTCTCGCTTTGGCTTGTTATAGTCAATCTGGTCTGGAACAGGAAAAAACAGTTTGAAACAATAAGATTCCTGCTCGATAATCCAAAATCGCTGTTTTTGTCCGTATCTTCCTCCATTCTCGCAACAATAGGCTATCTCGGAGTGTTTTTTGCCCTGCTGGTTGGAAACGCGTCGGAAGTTCTCCCGCTGTCGCGCACGCTTCCGCTGTTCGTGGCTTTGCTCGGATGGATTCTTTTGAAAGAGCGCCATGGCATCCAGAGGGTTCTAGGCGCATTGGTGATGGTCGCGGGCATGTATCTCATTTATCTGTAAATCATTTCTTCCTTGCCAGCATCGACCATTCGTGCATGCCGTATATCGAAAAATAGTCCGGGGAATGCTTCACGAGGTTCAGGCGAATTATGTCAAAATCGCTGAAATATTCCAGCAGCTCTTCCTTGGAAAAAAAGTGCTGCGGCCCCTCTCCGCTCACAATGCCCGGGATATTCGCGAAAGTGTTTTCCTCGATTTTTTCTCCTTTCCCGTACGCCGGATGCGTTATTGACCTTGTCCTCAAAAAAACCAAGCCGTTGCTCTTCAGCGTCCTTTTGATTTCGCTTATCGCGCCTTCTCTCTGGCGCTTCAGCGCATGATGGATGACTTTGCTCGATATCGTTGCGTCGAAAAAACCATCACTGTAAGGAAGCACGTCCATATCAGCTACAACCACGTCCGCAAAATCCTCCAGCCCTTTCGCAGCTTCTTTCGTGTATTTTATGGCTGTCAGCGAACTGTCCATCCCGTAAACATGAAAACCCAGTCCGGCAAGGTATTTGACATGCCTGCCTGTGCCGCAACCGTGATCGAGAATGCGTTCTACATTGTTTTGTTGGAACATCGGCACAAGCTGCATGACTTGCGCGCTTGGGATTTCTTCAATAACGCCTTTGGACCTGTACAACCTTTCCCATGGGTTGTATTTTGTCCAAGACGGAATTTTTAACGCCATGCGTAATAGAAAGCGACAAAGACATTTAAACGCAGCGCACATCTATTTCAGAAATTTTCCAAGTTTCGACTGCTCCACTTCAGATAAATCGTCCTGCGAATGTCCAAGGTCTTTCAGCACGCGCAGCGCAGCGGGAATGACTTGGTTGTTGGCGTAATATTCCGCGTCATAATCCTGCGGCGCGACTTCGTCTGCGCTTCTCGCTCGGTCGGCGATTGAGCCGATGCCCTTGGTGATTATGTATCGTATTGTCGTGCCTTCGCTGACAGAGCGTCCTTGCTCGAACATCCTTTTCGCGACAGCAACGTGCGGTCCTATCAGCTCGTATTCGCTCAAAGGCTTTGAAAGCTGCGTGTATATCACAAGTTTTTGGAGCGGTATTTTGCAAGCGCGCAAATCCCTCACAACGCTTCTCACGAATTCCGCAGCTTTCTCGGGTTTTTTCTCCAGCACCATTCTGAGAACTTTCTCCTGCGTCTCCTTGGCGAGGTCGCACCAGTCGCGCCTGACTCTCTCGAAACCCCTTATCACCAAATCGCCATGCTGACTCATTAGCGCATATCTTTTCTTCGCCGCCGCGCCCGTCTTCGACGATACAAAAAGCCCTGTCGCGTATATCCCGCCAAGCTCCAGCTTCATTATCCCCGGAAGCCGCTTGTTGACATTGTCAAGGAATTTTTGCGCCCTTTCATTCATATTGCTCTTTGTCGTGACGAACAGCGAATCGGTATCCCCATACACTACTTCGAACCCGAACGAGTCTGCCGAGTTTATCACAGCATGTATGTAGTTGCGCCCGAAAGCTGCGACAGATTCAGCGCATTCGCGCGAATACCAGCGGGACGCGGGGTAGGCGTAATATCCATAAGCCGCGTTTGTGACGGTTTTCAGCGCGAACTGTTTTTGATTTAGAGACGTTTTCTCCTTCGGAGAGGCAATTCTAATTTTTGATTTTATTTCCTGCCTCTTGCGCAGAAGCTCTTCCAACGCCTTGGGAATAAATCCTGTAGCTTGGCGGCAAAAACAAAAATTCTTTTCAGGCGGTTTGTTGCTCGAACAGCCGCTGTGACCGCAGTTGATCGTCGAAACGTCAACATTGTGCGCGACTATGATGCTCGGATACAAACTTCGGAAATCAAACACGGCGACATTCTCGACAAGCCCCTGCTTCGGCTGGCGCACATAGCCGCCCTCGTATTTCGCCTGCGTCCTTCTGCGCTCTATTTCCTCGTATCTCGGCCTGTTCGGTATAATTTCGTTTGCATCGCGCGTCCGAGCCATCAGCATCGTTTCGACTAGCTGCGAATATCGCATTCTTGAAACGTCGAACAACCCCTGTCCGCTCAGTTTGCACAGCTCGATTATCTGCGGGATTATGAACGCGGAAAGCTTGAGCGTCAATTGCGCGTCTTTGAGACAATGTTCTGACAGCTTTTTTGGGCTCTTAAGCCAAAGTTCTTTCACTTGGGCGAATTCCAGGCGCTCCTTTGTCTCGCCGATCAGCTCTTTTGAAACATTCTCGAGCGTGAGTATTTCGGATTTCAAGTTTGACGCCAGGATGTTCTCGACAAAGTCGTACAAATCCGCATGGACGCGTCCCCGGATTCTCGCAGACGTGAAAATTCCCTTGTTG
>JAZDGV010000065.1:0-2858 GCA_043806535.1 Candidatus Aenigmatarchaeota archaeon | reverse complement strand
CTTCGGCTGCGTTGTGCCTCACGCCGGATATGTGTTTTCAGGCGCTACGGCCGCTTGCGCGTACAAGTCGCTGCCAAAAAAGCTGGAAAAGAAGACTTTCATAATCCTTGGCGTGGACCATGCGGGAAACGCGCTGGGCGCATCCGTTTTTTCAAGAGGATCGTGGAGCACCCCGCTTGGAAACGTCAGAGTTGACGAAGCGGTCGCAAAAAAACTTCTCAATTCCAGCGAGTTGTTCAAAGATGACCAGCACGCGCATGCGCAAGAGCATTCAATTGAAGTGCAAATACCGTTTTTGCAGTGCAGGTTCAATGGTTTCAAGATAGTTCCGGTGTCGCTGTCCTCCTTTCTTGACTCCCGGGCTTTGAAGGAAATCTCGGGATGCATTCCCGACGACTGCTACGTGATAGCGTCGTCAGACTTGACACATTATGGAATACGCTATGGTTACACGCCTTTCACGGGCGGGCGGATGGACATAGTAGCGCAGATAAAAAAGATGGATAAAAGGATAATATCATATATAGCGGGGTGCAACATGAGACTGCTCGGCGGTTTCATGCGAAACACCGGAAATACAACGTGCGGCGTAATGCCGATAAACGTGCTGTGCGAGAAGATGAAACGCATGGAGCACAATGGGCGATTATTGGACTATGCGACAAGCTTCGGCGTTTCAAAGGACATATCAGGCGTTGTGGGCTATGCCAGCATAATTTTCAAGTAACCTTCAGCGTCAGACTGAAGCAGACAAAAGGTCTGCTTCTATCTGTTACGAAGGTTAATCAAGAAAGTGACTGTGAATGGAAAAAATCATAAGGAAATACGCGCTGCAGAACGCAGTGTTTTTCAACGGGAAAGCAAACGCATCGTCTGTAGTAGGAAAAGTGATGGCTGAAAACCCGGATTTGCGCGCCAGGGCGAAAGAAGTTATAGAATCGGCGAACCGCATAACCGGCGAAGTGAACCAGATGCTCCCGGAAGCTCAGCGCAAAGAGCTTGAAAAAATATCCCCGGAGCTGCTCGAAAAAAAGGAGAAATCACAGCGCGAGGAGCTTCCAGAGCTGAAAAACGCCAAATCCGGAAAAGTTGTTTTGAGATTCTCGCCCGAGCCCAATGGTTACCCGCACATAGGGCATGCGAAGGCTGTTCTCATAAACGAATACTACGCAAAAAAATACAAAGCGAAGATGATCCTGAGGTTTGATGACACCAATCCTGTGAAAGAGAAGAAAGAATACTACAAGGCGATCCAAGACGGGTTAAACTGGCTTGGCGTGAAATTCGACATTGTCAAGAACGCTTCGGACAACATGGAAACAATCTACAGCTTCGCTGAGAAACTCATAAGAGCGGGGAATGCGTACGTGTGCACCTGCGACCAGGAAAAAATAAAACGCAGCCGGATGAGCGCAAAGGCTTGCAGACACAGGAACAAGAAACCGTCCGGCAACCTGAAAGACTGGAAAAAGATGTTCTCGGAGTTCAAGCAGAACCAAGCGATACTGCGCTTAAAGGGCGATATGGAAAGCAAGAACAGCGTCATGCGCGATCCTACGCTGTTCAGGATAATAGACGCGCCCCACTCGCTGTGCGGGAAAAAATATCGCGTCTATCCCACATACGATTTTTCCATAGTGGTCGAAGACAGGGTGGACGGCATTACGCATGCGATGAGGAGCAAGGAATACGAGCTGCGCGACGAGCTTTACAACACGCTGTTCGAAATGTTCGGCCTCAAGCCGCCTGCACTTGTGGAATTCTCACGCCTGGACTTGGAGGGCACGCCTGTTTCAAAACGCTACCTAAAGCCGCTGCTGGAAGACGGGGTAATAAAATCATGGGACGACCCAAGATTGCCGACACTCGCAGGCTTGCGCCGCAGAGGGTTTGTGCCGGAGGCATTGCGCGAATTCATCATTTCGCTCGGACTCACGCGTTCCGAGTCTGTGCTCACGTGGGAAAACATGGAAAGCTTCAACCGCAAGGCGCTCGATTCGATAGCGAACAGGTATTATTTTGTCGCAGACCCGATCAAGTGCGTGATAGAAAACGCGCCCGAAAAGACAATCGTTAAAATTCCCTTACATCCCGACCGGCCGGAGAAGACAAAGGACTATACGATAAACGGGAAGGACTTGTACGTCTATGTCTCGCGCGACGACATTGAAAATATCAAGAGCGTCAGTAAAATCAGGCTGATGCACTTGTTCAACATCTATCCTGGAAAAATCACGAAGAGCGGGATAACTGCGAAATACGCCGGCAACGAAAAGCTCGACGCCAAGATACAATGGGTCCCGAAAGACGCGATTAAAACCAAGCTCCTGGTTCCCCACAAGCTGTTCATAGGCGAAACAATAAACAAAGAGTCTTTGATAGAAAAGGAGGGATTGGCTGAGCCAGCGATAACAAAAGTGAAATTAGACGAGAAGATACAGTTTGAGCGCGTCGGGTTTGCGCGGCTGGACTCAAAGGGCGAGGAATTGACTTTTATTCTGGCGCACAGGTAAAGCTTTTATATACTTATACCGATAACTTATTCCAGTATTTAACCGATGAAGAATGACTACCCGAGACAGCAAAGACTAAAAAGTATTTGCGCGCAAAAAATCAACGGTTTTTTGTGAATCGGGAGGAAAGAGGTGCAAGAAATGGCTAAGGAACACATTAAATTCCAAGTCTCTAAGGACTTGGCAGACAAGGTATACGAAGCTGTAGAGGCCGCAAGGAATTCTGGGAAGCTCAGACGAGGGACGAACGAGGCGACAAAGTCCATAGAGCGCGGTGAAGCGAAGCTCGTTGTGATTGCAGAAGATGTCGATCCGGCAGAAGTTGTGATGCATCTTCCGATACTC
>JAZDGV010000064.1:0-2869 GCA_043806535.1 Candidatus Aenigmatarchaeota archaeon | reverse complement strand
CTTCGGCTGCGTTGTGCCTCACGCCGGATATGTGTTTTCAGGCGCTACGGCCGCTTGCGCGTACAAGTCGCTGCCAAAAAAGCTGGAAAAGAAGACTTTCATAATCCTTGGCGTGGACCATGCGGGAAACGCGCTGGGCGCGTCCGTTTTTTCAAGAGGATCCTGGGGCACCCCGCTTGGAAACGTCAGAGTTGACGAAGCGGTAGCAAAAAAACTTCTCAATTCCAGCGAGTTGTTCAAAGATGACCAGCACGCGCATGCGCAAGAGCATTCAATTGAAGTGCAAATACCGTTTTTGCAGTGCAGGTTCAATAATTTCAAGATAGTGCCAGTTTCGTTGTCGTCGTTTCTTGATTTCAGGGCGTTGAAGGAAATCTCGGGATGCCTTCCAGACGATTGCTATGTGATAGCTTCATCGGATTTAACACATCATGGAGCGCGCTATGGTTACACGCCTTTCGCGGGCGGGCGGATGGACATAGTAGCGCAGATAAAAAAGATGGATAAAAGGATAATATCATATATAGCGGGGTGCAACATGAGACTGCTCGGCGGTTTTATGCGAAACACCGGCAACACGACATGCGGCGTAATGCCGATAAACGTGCTGTGCGAGAAGATGAAACGCATGGAGCGCAAGGGGCGATTATTGGACTATGCGACAAGCTTCGGCGTTTCAAAGGACATATCAGGCGTTGTGGGCTATGCCAGCATAATTTTCAAATAAGTGCATACGTGAATAAATGCCAGCTGACACATACCGAAGGTATGTGTCTAATCGCGCCAATCGTCTATACAACAAGGTGAACTGGAGATGGAAAAAATCATAAGGAAATACGCGCTGCAGAACGCTGTGTTTTTCAACGGGAAAGCGAACGCGTCATCTGTAGTAGGAAAAGTGATGGCTGAAAACCCGGATTTGCGCGCCAGGGCAAAAGAGGTTATAGAATCGGCAAGCCGCATAACCGGCGAAGTGAACCAGATGCTCCCGGAAGCTCAGCGCAAAGAGCTTGAAAAAATATCGCCGCAACTCCTTGAAAAAAAGGAGAAATCGCAACGCGAGGAGCTTCCAGAGCTGAAAAACGCCAAATCCGGAAAAGTTGTTCTTAGGTTTTCGCCCGAGCCAAATGGCTACCCGCACATAGGGCATGCGAAGGCTGTTCTCATAAACGAATACTACGCAAAAAAATACAAAGCGAAAATGATCCTGAGATTCGACGACACCAATCCCGCGAAAGAGAAGAAAGAATACTACAAGGCGATAAAAGACGGGTTGGACTGGCTCGGCGTGAAATTCGACATTGTCAAGAACGCTTCGGACAACATGGAAACAATCTACAGCTTCGCTGAGAAACTCATAAGAGCGGGAAAAGCTTATGTATGCGCCTGCGACCAGGAAAAGATAAAACGCGGCAGGATGAGCGCAAAGGCTTGCAGGCACAGAAACAAGAAACCGTCCGGCAACCTGAAGGACTGGAAAAAAATGTTCTCGGAGTTCAAGCAGAACCAGGCGATCCTGCGCTTAAAGGGCGATATGGAAAGCAAGAACAGCGTCATGCGCGATCCTACGCTGTTCAGGATAATAGACGCGCCCCACTCGCTGTGCGGGAAAAAGTATCGCGTCTATCCCACATATGACTTCTCCATAGTTGTCGAGGACCGCGTGGATGGCATAACGCATGCGATGAGAAGCAAGGAATACGAGCTGCGCGACGAGCTTTACAACACGCTGTTCAAAATGCTCGGCTTCAAGCCGCCTGCGCTTGTGGAATTCTCGCGCCTGGACCTGGAGGGCACGCCTGTTTCAAAACGTTATTTGAAACCGCTCATAGATGACGGGACAATAAAAGCATGGGACGATCCAAGACTCCCAACGCTTGCAGGCTTGCGCCGCAGAGGATTTGTGCCAGAAGCTATACGTGAATTCATCATTTCGCTTGGACTCACGCGTTCCGAGTCTGTGCTCACATGGGAAAACATGGAAAGCTTCAACCGCAAGGCGCTCGACCCGATAGCGAACAGGTATTATTTTGTCGCAGACCCGATCAAATGCGTGATAAAAAACGCGCCCGAAAAGACAATCGTTAAAATTCCCTTACATCCCGACCGGCCGGAGAAGACAAAGGACTATACGATAAACGGGAAGGACTTGTACGTCTATGTCTCGCGCAACGACATTGAAAATATCAAGAGTGTCAGTAAAATCAGGCTGATGCACTTGTTCAACATCTATCCTGGAAAAGTCACGAAGAGCGGGATAACTGCGAAATACGCTGGCAACGAAAAGCTCGACGCCAAGATACAATGGGTCCCGAAAGACGCGATTAAAACCAAGCTCATGATTCCCCACAAGCTGTTCATAGGCGAAACAATAAACAAAGAGTCTTTGACAGAAAAGGAGGGATTAGCTGAGCCGGCGATAACAAAAGTGAAATTGGACGAGAAGATACAGTTTGAGCGCGTCGGGTTTGCGCGGCTGGACTCAAAGGGCGAGGAATTGACTTTCATTCTGGCGCACAGGTAAAGCTTTTATATACTTATACCGATAACTTATTCCAGTATTTAACCGATGAAGAATGACTACCCGAGACAGCAAAGACTAAAAAGTCTTTGCGCACAAAAAATCAACGGTTTTTTGTGAATCGGGAGGAAAGAGGTGCAAGAAATGGCGAAAGAACATATTAAGTTCCAGGTCTCTAAGGACTTGGCAGACAAGGTATATGAGGCAGTAGAGGCCGCAAGGAATTCTGGGAAGCTCAGACGAGGGACGAACGAGGCGACAAAGTCCATAGAGCGCGGTGAAGCGAAGCTCGTTGTGATTGCAGAAGATGTCGATCCGGCAGAAGTTGTGATGCATCTTCCGATACTC
>JAZDGV010000063.1:0-12930 GCA_043806535.1 Candidatus Aenigmatarchaeota archaeon | reverse complement strand
TTTGTTCTTCTTCCATTCGTTGAGCGATTTCTTCATGTCATCATCTAGGTAGAGAAGCTCACCGACCAGTTTGATTGACGCTGCGTCGGGCTCATAATCCGTGATAAATTCGAAACCTATGACAAGGGCTTTCTTGTCGCTGCCGAATGCGCCTCCAATCTCCTTTTCTTCCACGTTGGTAAGCTTTGGCACCGAGTTTATCTTGCCGCCCGGTTTCATGTTGGCTTTCTTCTTCGCTTCTATGTTTGAAAATTGAATCCCCACTACAGGCATCTGCATCACGTTTAATGACTGGTTTTGATCAGCCTTTTACCAAAAGGTTGATGTCTTGTATAATTATTCATGATAGTATAAGAACATTTACGCAACGCCTGTGTTTGCATTAAAGCTTGGCTTTTTGCTGTCCTGCCGGCTGTTTGGAACGCGATTATTCATGGCTGTCGCACAAACAGATTTAAGGGATGCCGGACAATAGTTAATTCTCACTCTGAGGGATTTGTATGTGCAAAACTTGTGCCAAACACGCGAAGAAGAAGTAAGCTGGAATTGACTGGCTTGCCGGTTTTATGCCGACAATAGCCGACAATTCGCCTATTTCGGATGCTATTTCGTCGGTAGTGTCGGATGTGTCGGTTTTCTAAGGGCAATAAAACAGTTGCTGTCGTTAAGCCGCTCAAACCCCTCAAAGAATTTGTTTATGCCCATACTGTCGTGGAAGCTGTCCTGAACAAAATAAAAGCCGCCCGGTCTTGTGACCCGCAATGCTTCTTCTTTGATTTTTTTCATGTTTTCCCTTGGATCCTCCTCTATTGGCAACGGCGCAAACATGTAACCTGGGGTACTGGCTCTTTTTAAGAAGTCCTCGTAGCCAACAAAGCACGGGCTGACGTTCTGGTGGTCGTAAATCATGGTTGATGCCACCAAACCAAAACTGTTGTCAGGAAACGGCATACGCCTTGCGTCGGCAAGTATGATTTTTTCTGGACGCCGAGCGGTGCTCCTTGCAAAAACCGCTGTTTTTTCGTCCCTCTCCAGCCCATAGCAGTCAATGCCGCGTTCCTGGAGGTGCTTGACCATGTAGCCGCAACCGCAGCCGATATCGAGAACCCTTCCTTTGAGATAATCCCCAATTCTAAGATCAGGAACATCACTGGAGAAACCGCTGAAAAAATTCTCAACTTCTGCCCACCGCAGGTAGTTTTGCGCGAATAATGGGAACGCTTTAGCCGGCTCTTGTGGTGCAGGAAGCAAATAAGTCATTCTCTCACTCGCTCTTATCTTGGTTTTGCTTCAATAAATAGTTATCACTGCCGCATAGTCACTATTTCTGGTGAACTCTAACTCTCACTTTGTAATTTTGTTAAGTATATACTCTATTATATCATTCATGTATATGATGTTCTGACATACTAGAATTGATGTATATGTACTCAAATCTCTTCTCTGTCATAGTGGTTTTTCTTTAAGCTTGGTGACAAAGTTTTTGTAAGATTCTGACAGCCGCTTTAACGCAGAGGAGAAATCGGTTATTAGCGAATAAAAACCCGATTCATCGCGCCTTAGCAGCCCTAGCGAGATTAAGTCCTTGAGCGAGGCGTAAAAGACGCCTTTGGAGACGCTATTCTCCTGTTGGAGCCTAACGCTTATTCCATTCACCTGCTTGTCACTCAAAGTGAGGGTTTTTTGCTCAACAAACGCCTGGAAAAGCGCGCTCATTGCCTCACCGGACTTGGAATTCTGCCCGAAAATCTCGTTCATTATCTGCGCCAAGCCGACGCCTGTAGGTATGTCGTTGGCTACAAAGAACAACTTGTGCGATTTCCTAGGCACTTTGTGGGTCCATTTTCGCGGCATCAGAATCCACTTATTTATTGATAGTCTATATTTATAAAATTTATTTTTACCGCCATTTCGCGAGTTGCTGGGCTATTTTGTGAAAAACGACTATAGCCCCCCTGTCCCGTCCCTTCCGGGGTATTTGCCCAAGATAAGGGCGAAGAAACGGTTTTCTTCGTGTTTTCGCTTCGCACCAGAAAATTCGCTGCGAATAGTCTATTTCTGTGGATTATCCTCTCTTTTCAGCGTTCCAGGCGCCGGCTTGATCCGGACGAATTTTCTCATTATTGATTCCAGATCGTGCGCAATATCCCAGCCTATTTCAGTCAATTTAACGCGCTTTATGCGGCCGATTTTCTCAAACCTAACAAGCCCGAGCATCTCGAAATCGTCAAGAATCTTGATTGTGTGCGCATATGTGCAATCAGCCTCTTTCGACAATTGGTTGACGTATTTGTTCTCTTTCTCCGTTTTTAGGCTAATGAGAATCTTTGCTGGCTTCTCCCGTAAAAAGAGATTCTCTAATGTGTTTTCCTTCTGTTTCAAGGCGTTTTCTTGCTTCCCGAGTTCCATGCTTTCCAACTCTCACTTTCAATATGCAAGTTTGGTTTTTTGTATTTAAATGCTTTCTTATATATGTTGTAAAATACTTTTGTTGTTAAATGTCTTTGGTTATTGTTGTTATTTCATATATTTCGTACATTATGCTATTTTACATTTTATTTTTGCGACTCACATATTGGGCGGAAGATGAATCGTGTTGGGCGATGAATCAAAAGTGGGTGTTGGGCGCTCACTTCTTGTATTCGAGCGCAAGCGTTGTGACGATGAGAAGGAACCCGAAGATTATCGAAACTATCAGCATCGAGAAGCCGGCTGCCGGGTTGAGAACGACTTCAGTCGCATTGAACAGCAGGAAAGCGACAGAGAAGCCAAGTATAAGCAAAGTGAGGGTTTTGAGCTTTGGGTGAGCTATGAGCCAGCCGACCCAGGCGACCGCCTGCGCAAAGAAGAAAATATAGACCGAGACGTTGACAAACTTCGCCAATGCCACGAACGGAGTCGGGTCGCTCAGCGTTTTTATGGCGTCAAAACCTGTTGATGCCGCAATCAGAATCAAAGCTATGGAAGAGATGTACATGAAAAGGCTTATCCGCTTCTGAGACATTGCGAATTTCGCTTCGTTGACCATGAAGTTGATTACGCTCTCGAGCTGGAACCCCTTCACAAGAAGGTAAAGCGCTATCGCTCCTATCACAAATCGCCATCCCAGCGGCCCGAGGAAGGCGAACAGCAGAAGCGCTATGGCAGGAAGCCCCAAAACCAACCGCGCTGTTTTCGGGTCTTCGGTTGTCTGGCGCAGGAACTTTTCCATCATGTAATATGCGCCTTCCATGCTCTCGCTCTGCGACACGATCACGCGGCGGACCGAGATGATGCTGATTTTCGATTGTATTATCGGCATGACGTATTCGTCGCCGACTCCGTCAGTGACCAGCACTGCGCCGTCGTATTTGCGGCGTTTCAAAATGCCGTCCAGCTGCTTCGATATTCTCTTGTCGGCCTCAATCCCCCTGGTTTGGTCGCCGGACAAGGTTGCAATTTCGACTTTCGCTTCCTTTGACAGGTGGTCGGACATTTTTATTGCTTCGAATATCGCGTTTGTGTCAGACTCTTCAGGGTCGCTCAAGCCCATCGCTGTCGCAAGATTGACGTTGTCTTTTCTTCCGAGCACGGGCGTCTTGAACTTGGTCTTTCTTTCAATGTCGTTGTCCCTGTCAATGCACAAAACGAGAATTCTTTTCATTCCATCGCACCTGAAGAAATAAATACGTCTTATATTAAATAACAATCAAAGCAAATAAAATATGGTGGTAAAATGATTCCGGCTGCTTCTTGCGAACGGGTTTTAAGAAAGGCGGGTTCTGAGCGGGTCAGCAAGGAAGCTGTGGATGAGTTTTCCAGGGTCTTGGAAGAAGTTGCCATGGAGATGTCAGCCGAAGCGGCGACATTGGCAAAGCACGCGGGGCGCAAAACTATCACAGACGCTGACATAAGGTTGGCAAGGAAGAAACTGCAATAAGCCGGCCGGTTGGCGCATATCGAAGAAGCGGCCATAGCTGCATTATCGGAACTTCCCAGGCGATTCTGCTTTTAAGTATAAACGCCGAAATCTGCGTATGGAATCCTTCGACGAAATCAAAGCGCAAATAGCCGAGCAAAGCGGCCTGTGCATTGAAGACATCCAGATAAAGATTGAAGACAAGCAAGTCGAACTGTCCGGCCTGATATCGTTGGAAGGCGCGGCTCACTTGGTTGCGAGAGAACTTGGCATCGACCTTCTGAAAAGAGTGGACAGGCGACTGGAAATCAGGAATGTTGTTTCCGGCATGAGAAGCGTTGAAGTTATTGGAAGGATTATGCGAATTTTTGAATCAAGGGATTTCGAGAAGAACGGGAAAACCGGGAAGGTCGCGAGCATAGTCTTATGGGATCCGACAGGGACAATCAGGGTTTCTCTTTGGAACAATGAAACGGCGCTTGTGAAAAATCTCAAAGATAATCAGGTTGTCAAAATCAAGGGTTACGCAAAGGAGGATAACAGGGGCTCGCCGGAATTGAGGGTCGGCAACAAGGGTTCAATAGAAATTCTTGATGACCGGTTTCCGGAAATCGCCGTGGCTGCCACAAAACGGGTTAGAATCGCGGAATTGCGCGAAGGAACTTACGCGGAGATAAAGGGCATGTTCGCCCAGATTTTTGAATCCAACCTGTTCTATGAAATCTGCCCGAAATGCGGAATCAGGCTGAAGCAGAGCAATGAAAAATTCTTTTGCAATGAGCATTCGTACGTCGAGCCTGATTACGGCATGGTTTTGTCGGGCATAATCGACGACGGCTCCGAGAGCGTTCGCGTTGTGTTTTTCCGAGATGTCGCAGAAAAGGTGCTCGGGATGAAGACCCAAGAGGCGCTTGACTTTGCAAGAAAAAAACTCGATAAAATCGCGCCCATTGTCGATGCCGAGCAAAGAATTCTCGGGCAGGATTTTATTTTGACCGGCAGGGTCAAGAAAAACGCTTTATTTGAAAGACTAGAATTTATAGCTGACAGCATAACTAGTCTCAATGTTGCCGAAGAGACCGAGAGGCTTGTGAAAGAAATTAACGCTATCGAAATCAATAAACCGCCAGTTGCGAGGTAATGTGAAATGAAAAAGGTCGAGCTTGAGGATCTGCCGGGTGTGGGACCGAAGGTCGCGGAAAAGCTAAAGGAAGTCGGCTATGCCGATGTGATGGCTGTTGCAGCCGCTGCGCCAGGCGAACTTGCGAAGTCCGCAGAGATCGGCGAGATAACTGCAGGAAAAATAATATCGGCTGCCCGTGAAGCGCTTGAAATGGGGTTTGACACCGCTGAAAAACTGCAGGAAAAAAGAAAGATTATCGGCAAAATCAGCACTGGCGCAAAAACCCTTGATGCCTTGCTTGGGGGAGGAGTTGAGACCCAGGCAATAACAGAAGCTTACGGCGCTTATGGATCTGGCAAGAGCCAGGTAGGATTCCAACTTTTGATTAATGTCCAACTGCCAAAGGAGTCTGGGGGTTTGGCCGGCAAGGGGATGATTATCGACACGGAAAACACTTTCAGACCCGAGAGAATCGAGCAGCTGGCGACAGGAGCCGGCTTGGATCCAAAGAAAGCGTTGAAAAACATGTTCGTCGCACGTGCCATGAATTCTGATCATCAGATGCTCCTGGTCGAAAAGGCCAATGATATAATCGAAAAAAACGACATAAGACTGGTTGTCGTAGATTCTTTAATGTCGCATTTTAGAGCGGACTACACCGGGCGCGGAACGCTTGCAGACAGGCAGCAAAAGCTGAACAGGCACCTTCATGCTTTGCAGAAGCTCGCTGATGTCCACAACCTTGCAATCTTTGTCACAAACCAGGTCATGTCACGCCCAGACGTGATGTTCGGCGACCCGACAGTCCCGGTAGGCGGTCATATCTTGGGTCACCAGAGCACCTTCAGGCTATACTTCAGGAAGAGCAGGGAAGATCGACGCATCGCGCGGCTCATTGACTCGCCCTGTTTGCCCGAGGGAGAGGCTGTTTTTAGGGTTACGCCAGAAGGTGTCCGGGATTAGGCTTTTATTCTTCCGGTTCCAAATATAATCGACAGTCCGACAGTTCATTTGTCGGTTTGTCGGTGATGATATGGGCATACTCGACACTCTAAGATCATTCTTCGCCAAGAAACCGGCTCAAGCACCAGCTGTTGCTCAAGAGCCGCAGGCAGCTATGCAAGCTTCTCTTGCGGCGCCAGAGGAACCGGTTGAAAAAATAAAGATGACGCCCGAGGAGTTCGAGGATTTTCTCAGGAAAGGAGGGAAAATGGATTATGCGCTTGGGAAAATTGAGAACATGGAGGAGAAAATAAAAAGCATATCCGAGCATCCCATACAGAAGCAAATCATCGACCATGAGCTCATGTCAAACATGCTGGAAATACTCAGGGAAATCAACCTGAACACTTCACTGCTGCACGAAATAAAGCCGCGCGTCGACTCGCTTCCCACACTGCCGGAAATATGCAGCGTGATGCAGCAAATGGCAGAGATAAAGCCGGAGACAAAGAAGAAACTTGACCGGATGTCCGGGAAAGTTGCGTCGGAGCTTGATGAGCTGTATCTCACTTATCTCCAGGCGAATCGCCAGGCGACAGCTGTTGATGTTGCGGATGAGCTCAAAATATCAAGGAACACAGCCTCGGAGAGGCTCAACAATCTTGTCGAACTTGGCAAGGTGAAGAAGTTCAGGAAAAACCGAAAGGTATTCTTCTCGCTGGCTTCTGAAACGTAGAACTAAAGCTTGATAATTTCTTGATTAAACTTCTTTGATAAAGAAGTTTATCTTATTTCTTCCTCGCTGATTATCACAAAGTCGCCAACAGACTTCACAGAGGAAAATGGAACCAGAATCCTGCCCCTCTGGTCTTCCTGCAGGCTCAAGTCTTCCATGTGCCTTGTCGGCTCGACCACGATGAGATTCATCAGTTCCCCAGATTCTGTGATAAAGCTGATGTCTCCGACTGTGCCAAACTTGCGCCCGGTCTCTTCAGAAACAACAACCTTTCCGACAAAATTTCTGGCTCTGATTCTTTCATCTGCCATAAAACCATCTCCTAGATTTAATTATCTGCTTTTACATTTAAATATTAGGAAGCACGAGACCCTCACTTTTCCTTATGCACGCCGCGTCAGGATGAAATCAGCAGGGTCCTGATTTTCGGAGAAAGCTTGTATGCGAAAGATTTTCCGCGCTTTTCCCGGATTATGTAATTCTCGACCATCAAACGCCTAAGAATGTTGTTTACCGAGCGGACGGCGTTTTCCTCGTTCTGGTAATCTTCCTTTGACATGTATTCTATGATCTGCCCCGGCGTAAGATCGTTTTTTGAGAGCATTCCGATTATTTCCTTTTGTTTTTCGGGAAGCGTATCGATGAAGTTCAGGCTCATCGCAGCAACGCTTGGCGCCTGTATTTCGCTCACAAACGCTTCGTCTATGTATGCTATGTTTTTTTTCTGGGCATCTTCAATTATCTGGTCGCAAAACTTTAGAACGGAGCGCGGGAAACCGCCTGTTTTCTGGTATATCGCTTCGATTGCTTCACGTGAAAACGGAATCTCCTTGCCGCCCGCAAACACCACCCTCTTTCTTATCATTTCCTCCATTTCCAGCTTGGAAAGCGCCACCAACTCGATTTTTTGCGTTACCCTGTTCAGCAACGTTTCTAGATCTTGCTTGAGCCTTGCCTCAAATGTCGGCAACCCTGCCATTATCACAGACATGCCGTCTATCTGATCAACCATTGTTCTTAGCCACTCCAGCACCTTCGTGTCTGATTCATGGCATTCGTCGACCAGCAAGAAGAGATGACGTTTTCCGAGCTTTTTGTTCACGTATTTAGGAAGGTTAAGTAACGTTACCTTCACGCCAAATAAATTCGCCAGGACATCGTAAATGCTCGGCTTGAAAATTCCCTTTATGGCTTCTGCAAGATCCTCTGGTCTATCCGGCAGTTTTGTAAGATAATAGAAAATGTTGTTTTCGTCTGTTCTCGCTTCCAGCCATTTCAGCGTTGTCGTCTTGCCTGCGCCTGTCGGACCCAACAACAACACGACCTTTGACCTGTTGGCTATGCAGTAACCAAGCCGCTGCGTCTGATCGGCATAACCGACAAATAGCTGGGGGAGTATTCTTAATGAAAACGGGTTTTCCGACCAGCCAAAGCTCGAGGGTTGTTCATTCTGGTTCATTGACCTTCACACAAGGTAATATTACGCGGCGTGAATATATATTACTTGCGTGAAGATGTGCGTGAAGAAGATATTTAAGTAACGTGAAGTAATATTAACATACGTGAATGTCGGTGAAGTTCTGTGAAGGTCAGGTGTTTTGTTGCAATCGATTTGTGCCAAGTCGTGAAGAACGCGTTAACTTCTCTCGAAGAGAATGTGAAGAGATGTGAAGCTGACGTGAAGTTGGTTTCGCCTGAAATCCTCCATTTCACGGTGAAATTCCTGGGGGATGTCGAAGAAACCCGCCTTGGGGAGATAAAATCAGCCCTTGAAAGCGTCCTTGGGGGGCGGAAGACGTTCAAAGTAGGAATAGTTGGATTGGGTTTTCATGGATCCGAGCGTTTTGTAAGGAACGTGTGGGTAGGAGTGGGTGAAGGCCGTGAAGAGCTGACAAGGCTCTTCGAAGAGATTAATGAAGTGCTGGAAGGAAAAATTTTCAGAAGTGAGGGTTACCCTATAAACCCGCATATCACAATATGCAGAACTAGGTCCCAAAGGAACGCGGAAGCGCTGCTCCGGCTGGTAAAGGAGAAAGAATCCGAGCGGTTCGGAGAGATGGTAATCGATGAAGTCAAACTAAAGAGAAGTGAGCTTTCGCCTGAAGGCCCGAAATACTCTGACTTGTTCGCGTGCAGGCTTGGCGATTGAAACGCAATGCGCCGTTAGTGAGAGTGTCGATGAGTTGTCGGTTTGTCGTCTCTTGTCGGAGATATAATGACAGTTTCTGTCCTTTCTGTTCCTTTAACCAAGGAGAACGGCTACGATGAGAAGTTTTGTGTGTTTTCCGCGCAAAGAAGGAGGCGTATAGGGAGTTTATTTGGTTATAATAGGTAAAAAACGCTTTTTGATATAAAGAGAACGCAATTTTTGCCTTTTCAGCCCGAAACCGTATCCTTTGTGAGATATTCTACCAATAGCCTTACGCCAAACCCTGTTGCGCCGGAGGGCACA
This sequence comes from Candidatus Aenigmatarchaeota archaeon, assembly GCA_043806535.1. GTDB lineage: Archaea > Aenigmatarchaeota > Aenigmatarchaeia > JACPZZ01 > JACPZZ01 > JAZDGV01. The sequence goes on along the minus strand of JAZDGV010000063.1, from coordinate 3,779 downwards.
TACCACCTAGGTTTGTCAAACCAGTCGGTACCAGCGATGTCAAGATGCAGCCATGGCTTTGACACAAATTTGCTGATAAACGCCGCTCCTGTTATTGCGCCTGCGTATCTGCCTTTGTTGTATCCAAGGTTTTTCAAGTCTGTTATTTCACCTTTCATCTCTTCCACATAATCCTCATACAACGGCAGGCGCCATACGCGCTCGCCTGTCTTCTGGCCGGCTTCAAACATCTTCTTGGCAAGCGGGTCGTTGTTCGCCAGCATGCCTGCCACATATTCGCCAAAGGTAATAATGCACGACCCCGTCAACGTCGCTATATCTATCAGCATGGAGGGATTGTACTTCTTCTCGGCGTATGCCAGCGCGTCTGCTAGTATCAGCCTTCCTTCGGCGTCAGTGTCAACCACTTCCACGGTCGCGCCAGAATACGACTTGACTATGTTTCCGGGCTTCTGCGCGCTTGAGCCTAGCATATTCTCGCATAGCGGCAGGACGCCGATGACGTTCTTCTTAATTTTGAGCTCCGCAAGCGTTTTCAACGCCATCAGCACTGCCACGGCGCCAGCTTTGTCGGATTTCATATTCTCGATATAGCCGCTTGGCTTCAGATTGATGCCGCCGGTATCAAATGTTATGCCCTTTCCAACGAGAACCGTTTTGTCTTTTGACGGCTTTCCATACTCAAGGATGACCAGCTGCGGCGGATACCTGCTTCCCTTGCCTACGGAAAGAATGAGATTGAGCCCCAGCCTTTTCATCTCCTTCTCGCCGATGACGTTGATTCTCAACCCGCTCTTTCTGGCGATTTTTCTGGCGAGTTCGGCCATTGTCGTCGGGTTGATGCTATCGCCCGGCTCGTTGCAAATATCCCTTGCGAGGTTCGTGTTGTCGCATATGATTTTGGCGGTTTTGGAGATTTTGCCGGCCGTTGCCGTGTCGCCCGAATAGATTATCTCCAGAGACTTTATCGCCGGAAGTTTTTCCGCCTTGTATTTGCTGAAAGAATAATTCGCAAGCACCACGCCTTCCGTGATCGGGCGTATTAAACCAATGTCCTGCGTTTCCCTCGTGTCCAAGACGCACACAGAAATTGCGGTCGGCTTCGTTTTCTTGACTTCCTGCACCGCGGCGGCGAAAGCCCTCCTTACCCGCTCGTCATTCAGTTCGCTTCGTTTTCCGAGCCCGACAAGCAGAATGCGACGCGTTTTGAGGTTGTCATTGCTAACCGTGAGCGTTTGACAATATTCCCCTTTGAAGCCAAGAGAAAACGAGTTTTTTACGGTTTTTTCCAGCTCTCCGTCCGGCTTAAACTTGGCGCCTTCCTCGACGCCGACAATTAGCGCATCGGATTTTATCTGCTCCAGCGCCAGGCGTTTAACTACGACTTCCATAAAATATATTGGTCTTACCGATAATTTATATTCTCGGCGCGGCGTCAGCGTCCTTCCAGATTTCTCCTTGTGAGGACTATCACGTTTGTCCTTCTCAATCTGTCCCGTTCCATTCCGACCAGATATTTCACGCCGACTTCTTCAGCGATATCGACAAGGAATTGCTCGATTCTCCCGTCGAAAATTATCGCATACGGCTTCACCGCTCGCATGGAGTTCCCAAGCTCCTTGGAAGGTATTCTCCCAAGCAGTTCGAGCTTGTCGTCATAGACGCATGCTGCGCGAGTGCCTACGAGGCTATCCAGCACTTCCATGAACATCTGGTTCTCTGTGCGCGAAATCCTTATCCTCTTCTCCTGGAATCTAGGCTTGATTTCCCTCGCCGCGTGCTGGCGCTCCTGCGACTGGGCGTATTTTTTCTCCGGCGCGCCAAGGTGAAGATCCTTCACAGGAACTCGGTCTTCGAGCGACTTGTATATTTCCTTCTTAGCAAGCTCTTCGACTTCCTTGCCTTCCGGCGCGAACGCCACAAAATCTATTTTCACGATTTGCAGGAGTTTTTTAAGGATGAGCTCCCCGCCGCGATCTCCGTCAAGGAATGCGGTGATTGTTTTGAACCTCGTCAAATCGCTGATTGCTTCTGTGGCAACCCCCGTCCCGCCTATCGCGACCGCGTTCTTGATGCCATTCCTCAGAAGATTTATCACGTCTGCGCGGCCTTCAACGAATATTATTGAATCGTCTGTTGGTACATCCGGCCCGCACGACATTCCATTGTATTCTGTGACTTCCGACGTCATCACGTCTTCCTTGACTTGCGCTGTCATTGTTTCTGACCCTGGCGATGCGTCGACAAGCTGCTTCAATATGTCCTTTGCCCTGTCCATCACATACTTCCTTTTTGATATGCGAACGTCTTCGAGCCTCACTGATTTTACTGTCGCCACGCACGGCCCTATCCTCTCGATGGTTTCGAGCGCTGCGGCTATCAGCGCAGTCTCTGACGAATTAAGAGAAGATGGTATTATTATCGTCCCTTTCGATTTTCCGTTCTCGGAGCTTACTTCAACTTCGATTCTTCCTATCCGCCCGGTTTTCTGCAGTTCTCTTAGTTCCAATTCCGTTCCTAGCAACCCTTCCGTTTGCCCGAACACCGCTCCTATCACGTCCGGTTTTTCCACGACCCCCTCGGCCTCAAGCTGGGCTTCTATTAGATATTTTATTGTCGATTGCGGCAATTTTGCCATTGTAATCATCCTCCATTTTTATTTTCTTTATTTCCGACACATGAGTTATTCCGAGCATCTTGTGAATTTTTTTCCGCAAAGGCGTGTTTGTCCTTACACCAAGTTGCTGAAGCACTGCTGTGATTCTTTTTGCGAGTTGTTTTCCTTCATGGTCAAAGTCTGTCAGCACTAGCACGTTTCCACGCAGCGCATCGACAAACTTCTCCAAAGGTTTACCAGAAATAGATATCACGTCGCTTATGCCGAAGTTGCTCAGCGCCGCTAGGTCCTGTTTTCCTTCAACAAGGACCGTGCAACCATTGATTTCCTCAATGATTTTTCCGAGTTCCTCGGATGTGATTTTTTGATTGTGAAACATGACGATATCATGCATCTCTGGTAAAACATAATTAATTGAACAGTCGTGCTTATAACCTTAACTGGTATTTAAGCTTCTCAGGAATCAAAGTTCCGACGCTTCGTTCTTGCAGTCGTCGCACACCCAGCGGTCGTTAACGTCCCGTAGAGCGTCGGAATAGTTGCCGCACAGTTCGCAAAGCCCTGAGGTCTCCTCCTCTCCGAGAACGATTTCCTCCTCGTTGATTTTCAAACGCTCTTCGAGAAGGTCTATCAGGTCCGGCGAAACCCTTACTATGTCGGTGTCGGTGAGAATTCCCGTGAGTTTTTCGTTCTCTATTATCGGAAGGCGCTTGATGTGGAATTTTATCATCTTTTTTGAGGCGACGGCCAAATCGTCACTGGAATCCCCGAAAATCAGCGGCGCCGCCATTATTTCCTCGACTTTCGTTTTTGAGGCGTCCGCGTTCTTGGCGACAACTTTCTTGATTATGTCCGACTCCGTTATTATTCCGATGGGTTTTTTGTCCTTGGTGACTATCAGGCAGCCGACGCGGTTCTTTCTCATAAGCTCCGACGCCCGCTGTATGGAATCTGCCAACTTGGTCGTTATTATCTTCTTGATCATTACGTCCTTTACCTTCAACGTCATAGCAACCAATTCTAAATTGCTTTTTTATTTATATAAAGAGCCGCTTATTATTGAAGCGAAAGTGTTTGTATGAAATACTGCTATGCCAAAGGTTCGCAGAGCGAGAGGGAGCTGGGCAAGATTATGTGGAAATGGGGGTTTGCCGTGATAAGG